>JAGQOS010000143.1 GCA_020427265.1 Planctomycetales bacterium | reverse complement strand
CATCGGTCGGTTGCAGAACTCCTTCGACCATCACCCCCGCTCGCAAGTAGCGACCGATCAGTCGCAGCAGCAACTTGTCGTCGATCCGACGAGCCACCCGCGCCATCAAGACATCGTGCTGGACTCGGTCGAAGAACTTCGACAAATCGATATCGGCTGCGAAGCGGCCTCCGCGTCGGATGATGCGTTGCACTTGCTTGGCTGCTCCATGAGCGGAACGTTTGGGCCGAAAACCGAAACTCGACTCGCTGAAGTGCGGATCGAAGATCGGCGTCAGGACTTGGACGATGGCTTGTTGGATCAGTCGGTCGAGCACGTTTGGGACGGTTACCGAGAACTGCACTCGATCGCAGCGCCGATTTGGGATCGGTTGCTATCACCCATCCGTATCATCCGCTGCGCGGTCAGCAGTTCTCCGTGCTCAAGAAACGCCGCTTGGGTGGCATGGAAACGCTCATCCTGCGCGGCACGGGCGGCGGAACTTTCAGTGTACCGCTAGCGTGGACCGATCGGGCCAAGCCTGATCCGTGGCAGGCCATCGGAAAAAATCCGCCACTTCTTTCCGCACCATCGTTGGCCTCGCTCGTAGAGTTATTGGACTTGCTCTCCGCACAGGATGACAACGGGAGCAAGCCATGAATCTTCTCTCTTTAGGCGCACCTGCCACGCGCAGCGCAGCCAAGGCGGTTCACGGAGGTGCGGGCCGCGCCGGCCCGTTCGTTCGCCAACTCCTCTCAAGCCAGCATGTCCCACACATCTTGCGGGCCGGTCCTCTCACCCGATGCACAGCGCCAGGCCGCCATTCTGCTGGCCAACATGATCGAAAGCTATCTCGACCATCACGATCCTCTTCCTCGTCAGGAGCCACTCGATGAATCACCACAAGATCACGTCCGACCATCTGCAGAAGAAAGCGTATGTCTACGTCCGCCAATCGACGCTCGGCCAAGTGCTGCATCATCAGGAGAGCACCGACCGGCAGTATGCCCTGAAAGACAAGGCCCTGACATTGGGCTGGAACGAGAAGGAAATTCGCACGCTCGACCGGGACCTCGGAATGTCAGGGGCGCAGAGCGAGAAGCGCGAAGACTTCAAGACCTTGCTGGCCGACGTGTCGCTGGGCGAAGTCGGGGCCGTGCTGGCGCTGGAAGCCTCGCGACTGGCGCGCAGCAACACGGATTGGCACCGGCTGATCGAACTCTGCTCGCTGACCGGAACGCTGATCCTCGACGAAGACGGTGTTTACGACCCGGCCGATTTCAACGACGGCCTCTTGCTCGGAATCAAAGGGACGATGTCGGCTGCCGAACTTCATTTTCTGCGGGGCCGGTTGCAGGGCGGCAAACGGAACAAGGCCGAGCGGGGCGAGCTGCGGTTTCCCCTGCCGGTCGGTCTCTGCTGGGACGAGGCCGGTGGCATCGTGCTCGACCCGGACCAGGAAGTGCAAGGCGCCGTGTGGATGGTGTTTCGCCTGTTTCAAGAGACCGGCAGCGCGTACGGCGTGGCCCACCAGTTTGCAGCGAAGGGCCTGAAGTTTCCCAAGCGGGCTTACGGCGGCGTCTGGGACGGCAAACTGATTTGGGGCCATTTGACCGACAGCCGCGTGCTGAGCATTCTGAAAAATCCCGCCTACGCGGGCGTCTATGCCTTCGGCCGCTTTCGCTGTGTGAAGGAGATTCTGCAGGACGGCCAGATCCGCCAGCGCGTGCGCAAGATGCCCCGCGACAGTTGGCTGGTCGAAATCCAGAATCATCACGAAGGCTACACGACTTGGAACGAGTATTTGGCCAACCAGGATCAACTCGAGCGCAACCGCACGCAGCGGCCGGAGAACATCTTGCCGCAAGCGGCGCGCGAAGGGCTGGCCCTGTTGCAAGGCTTGCTGGTCTGTGGCAAGTGCGGCCGCCGCCTGACGGTCCGTTATCAGGGCAACGGCGGCATCTATCCGATTTACGAGTGCAACTGGCGGAAGCGAGAGGGCCGCTCGAAGCGATCGTGCATGTTTCTCTCCTGCCCGCCGTTGGACCAGGCGGTTGCCGAACGCGTGCTCGCGGCGGTCAGTCCGGAGCAGTTGCAGCTGGCCTTGGCGGCGCAAGACGAACTGTTGGCGCGCGACGGATCGCTTCGGCGGCAATGGGAGATGCGCCTGCAGCGCGCCCAGTACGAAGCGGACCTGGCTCAGCGCCGTTACGAACAGGTCGATCCAGACCATCGCCTCGTGGCAGCATCCTTGGAAGCGCGCTGGAACAAGGCGCTCGCCCAAGTGGACGAGGTCCGCCGACAGATGGAAGAGTTCTGCCGACAGCAGACGCGCACCTTTACGGAGCAGCAACGTCAGCAGATCTTGGGTCTGGCCAACGACTTCCCGCGTCTGTGGCGTGAGTCGGCAACGAGCGCCAAAGACAAGAAGCGGATGCTGCGTTTGCTTCTGGAAGATATCACGGTCGAACGTGGGGCCGACCGCGAAGTCCAACTCCATGTTCGCTGGACAGGCGGCGCCTGTGAAGACCTGACCGTAACGCTGCCGGCCAGGATCCAAGACCGGCTGCGCTACCCGGCGGAGCGAATCGACGAAATCCGGCGCCTTGCAACAGAGCATACCGATGCTCAAATTGCTGCGCTGCTCAACAAGCGCGGCCAAAGAAGCTCGCGCGGCAAGCGTTTCACCGGCAAGATGATCGGTTGGATTCGCTACAAGCACCGTATTCCGGCGGTCGAGCTGAAGCGCCCCGACGAACGAACAGTGGCCGAAGTGGCGTCGCGATTTGGCGTGAGCCACGGAGTCGTCTACTATTGGATCGATCGCAACATTCTTCCAGCACGGCAACAGGCAGCGAACCGACCACACTGGATCACGCTGACGGACGCGAAGGCCAGGGAACTGCAAGATTGGGTACAATCGTCCAAGCGGATCGCCAAACGCTCATTGAAACGTCAATCCGCCTGAATCATTCCGAACGCAATTGAAAGGAGGTGCATTATGCCTACACCGTCGGGATGCCGAGCAACCGCTGACCGCCATCGGGTTTGGCAATGGCCTTTCTTCGCACCGGACCGGGGCGATAGGCGCCATCGAGAAGCTGTTGTCGAATCGTCGTCCAATGGGGTCGAAACCAGTCGGGGAACGCCGCGATGGTGATGCCGTCGGGACCGGGAGCCCCGCGGTTCGCCTTCACGTTCTTCCACGCCGTTTCGAGGTTGGCCTCATCGACAACCGCCTCCATCAAAGACATCGGGAACAGGCTCAAGGCTGGCTGCTCGGCCCGCGCCGCCGCGGTGCGTCCCGGTCGGGACAGTGAACCGGTGGTCGCTTCCGAGGAAGCGGGGTTCCCTCGCGACGAGTTGGCCGATGACTCCTCCTTGTTCTTCATCGTTCGGTCCTTCCCGTCTCGATTGGCCTTCGAGAGTCGGTACTACGACCTCGGCTGACTCCTGCCTCGCCCACCTTCGATTGCTCGCTGGCGTTCCCGCCTTTCAGGCAAGCCTTACTTGCGGGTGCGGGACAGGTCTCCCCGGATAAGCGCGTGATGCTTCGCTGCACAAGCTCGCCATTTACCAAGTCGGTTGTCTGGGAACGGCTTCGTGATGTTGTGCTCACTCGCCTGGCCGACCCGGCCTTATATGACGCTTCTGTTCGTAGCCTCGCAGTTTTGACGAGAATAGGTCCGGGTGGCGATAAACAGACCCGGCGCTTACGCACCCATTCGCAGGCTTCCTCCCCACGGTCGGTCGCCCTTCCGCAGTTGCCCTCGTCTAGTACTTCCCCTTCGGAGCAAATCATTTGGTATACTGCCCTCCAAAAGTTTCCAGTCTCGTACAGGGGACTTTCACCCCACAACAATCACGCCCATGCCGGACGTACACAAAGCGATGCAACCGACCGGAATGGGCGGTCGGGTTTTGTTGTGAAGTCGAAGTCAATCGCGCCCATTCCGGCGGTTGATCTTGGTCGTTATGCGGCCGCCAAGTTGACGCACATGATCCGTTGGGGCGCACACTGGTGTGCATTCGTTTTCGAAGTATTTTTGGGAACGTATTTGGGCGTGGGCCGATAGCGAGAATCGAGAGTGACTATGTCCGACGATGGCAAACCATTTGGTCAGCGTCTCTATGGCGAGTTACGACAACTAACCGGTTATAACCTGATCACTGGCATCATGGACTACAAAGCGATCCAGCAACTCAAGGTCGCTGATCGCGACGACACTTTGAAACTGTTTCGTGGCAGTGGCTACGAAGTGATTCAGTTGCTCAAAACGGGCGAGCCAGAAGATGTGGCACGATATCTTGTGGCGAAAGCCAAGGAGGCAATGAATGACAATACGAACCTCGAAACGGCAGTTGTGCTCATGATCAGTTCGTTCTGATTCGGCCGAGTTGCGAAAAGCCGTCTGCGGGAGTATCACCAGAACTCGCTTAACAATTCGAGACACACGGAGCCATGGGCCGCGCGGGTTCTGAAAATCAACATTGGTTGGCCGCGGCCCCGTGAATGCCGTTCACGCCGCCATGGCCCATTTCACTGCCGAACAGGTTATGCTTAAAATAGAGGAAACGCCAACATAGCAAGGGCCGATCCACGAAGGTCGTTCCCTGGCGCCGGCGAAACTCACGTGAAGGGGAGACTCATGCGTTACCGTGTGTTGCTTGAACAAGATGAGGATGGCGTCTACGTAGCTGAAGTCCCAGCGCTGCCGGGCTGTATTTCACAGGGCCAAACGCGAGCCGAAGCGATTGCCAATATCAAAGAAGCAATCACCGGCTATATCGAAAGCCTTACGGCGCATGGTGATCCGATTCCGCCCTCCATCAGCGAGGAAGTCGTCGAGGTTCTCCCGTGAGCGCATTGCCGGTCGTCTCCGGCCACGACGTCGTCAAAGCTCTTGCCAAGATCGGATACAAGCTGGATCACCAGCGGGGCAGTCACATGATCTTGCGTCAAGAGCACCCGCCACACCGACGGCTGACAGTTCCGGACCACAAGGAAGTCGCCAAGGGCACGTTGCGTGCGATCATTCGGCAGGCCGGTTTGACGGTCGACGAGTTCAAAGATCTTCTTTAACTTGACTTCGTGGCTAACATCGATACGGCCGCTTGCGTCATGTCGCGCCAGATTCCGGCATTAGAGCGTATCCAACGAAAGTGTAACGTCATTTCGTCGGAAAGCGCTCGGAGAATCGAAAAACACTCGGAGAAACGTCGTCGGAAACGCTACAGTCGAGTTCGACTCGAACTAGTCGAGTAAACTCCGCCGGCGCCAGTCGAGCGAAACGCCGATCTTGCGCGAAAAGTCGCCATCCCAATCGGGTTCGAAGCCTTCGGCGCGCAGGCACTCGCAGACCTCGCGCGCGATGGCCAGCGCGTGTTTTTCATAGATCGCCGGCTTCACGTCGCTATCGTCCGGCGAAAACCAGCCATAGGCCAGGTATACCGAAATCTCCGTGTCGTCGGCCAGCATATCGGGCATGTTCTGATCGATGAAGAAGGCGTAGCCCCGCGCGCGCTCGCGAAAGCCGGGGTGGCGTCCGTCGATCGTTTCAATCCGGTCGGGCAATTCGCTCCCCGTGCAGGTATCGCAACACGGCGAGACCTGCCAGAGCAGAATGTCGCGGTCGCGCAGCGACGCTTCGACACGATCGAGCCGGTCGCAATCCGTTTCTGCTGGCCACGTCGCTTGTTCGGCCGAAAGCGTTTCGCCAGCCGCTTCGATTTCGTCGGCTACCAACTCGCGAAACGCGCTCCACTCCGCTTCCGGGCTCTCGTCCTGAATCCAATCATCGCAAATCTCGTAGATCTCCTCCGTTTCGCGCCGGCCTAACCGAATCTCTCCTAGCACGCGCGAACGAAGGCTTTCGCGCAGATCGTCGCGCGCCGCGTCGTTCCAGGTGCGTTCGCTGCTCTCGGCAAAGTCGTCATTTCGCGTCCTACTCGACGACGAACCGGAGATTCCTGGCCACCCTGTGCGCGGAATCGGCAAGAGCATGCGCGTGCGCTGTTGGTATTGCCGGTAGTCGTCGCCATGGTGGGCCAACAGGTCGCGTTCTTCCATGCGGATGCCAATCAAAATGTAGGCCGTCATCGCCGCGGCGAACAGCAGCCGGCCTTCGCTCATCGCGGGCCCCGACCAAAACGCCGCGATAAATCCAACCATCAACGGGTGGCGCACCCAGCGATAGATCAGCCGTTCGACGAAGCGCGGTGGTTCGTAATCGCGCTCGGTGAAACAGAAATAGACCTGGCGCAGGCCGAACAGATCGAAATGGTCGATTAGAAAGCTGCCGCCAAACACCAAGGCCCAGCCGGCCAAGTACACGGCATGCAGCAAAACTCGGGCGGAGTCGCCTTGAATATTCCAGACCAACTGCGGCAACGGGCGCCACTGCCAAAAGAGCAACCCGAGCAGCAGGCCCGAAATCATGACGAACGTGCTGCGTTCGATGGCGCGCGGCACGAGGCGTGTCCAGCGCTGTTTGAATTGGGGGCGGGCCATGATGGCGTGCTGCACCGGCAGGAGCACGAGCAACACCAGATCGATGACGAGCGATTCACCCCGCGCTGAGACGACACCAGCATCGATTCCCTTGGGCACGGCCACGTTGGCCAAGAAGCCAATGGCATAAACCAATGACGCGACACCAACAAGATAGGCGATCAAGC
The DNA here is from genome assembly GCA_020427265.1 of Planctomycetales bacterium. Lineage (GTDB taxonomy): Bacteria > Planctomycetota > Planctomycetia > Pirellulales > JAGQOS01 > JAGQOS01. The sequence continues at coordinate 3,766 of JAGQOS010000143.1, read as the reverse complement.
CGTAGCTCGCGCACATCACCCGACTCGCCGCACTCATACGCATTCCCTTTGGCATTTGGTCATCTCCGCGCCCGCGCAAAGGCTGGCGGCCGCGCGCCCATTCTATCCGATGCCGATCGGCGATTGCCAGAGAAGGCGGAGCGGGGCGCAGGAGACCTGCCAAGTTGATGCGTGAACCGCCAGGCTCGCCAACGACACCGAGAAGGCAATGCGAAGAATCCCCAAGTCGCAGGAAGTACGTCTGCTCTCGACTTGGTGCTCTTGGCGTCGATGGAGGTTTTTTGCGTTACGGTTCTCCTGGTCACAATCGCCTCGGTGGTCAATAATTAGGAAACGCATGGCGCGCCGCATTGTGCGGCGTGCCGCTGGATCGATTCTTTTGCTTGGGGTCCGATGTCTGCCGACGAGCCGTATTCGCAACCGCCGATCGACGTGGGGCTGGGCCAGGGCGAAGGCCGCCCGCCCGCCGCGCAGTCGTCGATCGATGCCGCCATGGCCGAGTTGAGCGGGCGCGGGCCGCTGCATACAGCCGAGGCCGGCCAACGCCCCCGGCGACAGCCACCGGCCCCGGTGACCACGGCGATTGCGCTCGTTTGCATCGGCGTGTACCTGGGTCTGCTGATCCATGGCAACGGCGCTTCGACCGAGACGCTACTGAAATTCGGCATGCGCATGCCCGGCGGAATTTGGGATGGCGCCTATTGGGCCCTGATCACGCCCGCCTTCATTCACTATGCCGGGTTGCATCTCTACTTCAATCTCTCGGCACTCTGGGTGCTCGGCCGATTCATGGAGCCGGCGATCGGCTCGTGGCGGTTCCTGGCCTTTTACCTGGCGGCCGCGCCATTGAGTGCGTCGTTTCAGTTGGCCGCCGCCGATGAAACGGGCGTTGGCGCGTCGGGAGCGATTTGCGCCATTTTCGGTTTCATGTGGATCGCCCGCTGGCGCTATCGGCAATTCCAACTGGTGCTCAGCCCGCAAACCATCCGCTTTGTTCTTGCCTGGCTCGTCTTCTGTGTCGTGCTCACCTATTTCCAGATCCTTAACATCGGCAACGCCGCGCACTTCTCGGGCCTGGCCTTCGGCGTGTTGGTCGGCGCGATCGCCATCTATCGCGATCGCCGCAAACCGCTCGGCGCCGCCCTGGCGCTGTTCGTAGCAGCGGCCGTGATTCCCCTGTTCTGGGCGCCTTGGTCGCCGTATTGGCTCGGCTATAAAGGCGCGATCGCCCATCGCGCACAGCGCTTCGACGAAGCGATTGGCTGGTACACGCGGGCCATCGAAATCGATCCGAGCGATGCCACTTCCATGTGGAACCGCGGCCTCGCGCGCGCCGAACTGGGGCAGACCGAAGCCGCCCTGGCCGACATGACCCAGGCGCGCGAGATCGAGCCGCGCATTGGCCGGCACGAAGACTGACGCGCCTTGGCCGTTCAAATCACGACTTGGCAGATAGCCTCCTTGCCACACCCAGCAGCATGGCGTAATCATCTGCAAACGGTTAAAATTGCCGCTCGGCAACTCTCGTTCAACCTGCCCTGTAAATACCTCATTCGCCATGCCTGCTCCCTAGCCCCATGCTTCGCGCTCGGTGCGCATCGCGCTCGTTCAGGGCCGCGCCTTGGCCACACCGGCTGAATCGCTAAGTTGGCACCTGGAGAAGATTCGCGAAGCGGCGGCCGCGGGCGCTCAGATTGTTTGCCTGCAAGAGCTGTTTCTTACACCCTACTTCTGCCGCGACGAAGACCCGGCGCGCTTCGACCTGGCCGAACCCATTCCCGGCCCCACGACCGAAACCCTGGCCGCCTTGGCCGGCGAGCTCCACGTTGTGCTGATCGCTTCGCTCTTCGAGCGGCGTGCGGCCGGCTTGTACCACAACACGGCCGCCGTCATCGACGCCGATGGCCGCTACCTGGGCAAGTATCGCAAAACACATATCCCCGAAGATCCGGGTTTTCACGAAAAGTTCTACTTCACGCCGGGCGACCTGCCGTTTCGGGCCTGGAAGACGCGCTACGGAACAATTGGCGTGCTCGTGTGCTGGGATCAATGGTATCCCGAAGCGGCCCGGCTCACGGCGCTCGCTGGCGCGGAGATCTTGTTTTATCCCACGGCGATCGGTTGGCTGCCGCAGGAAAAGCCGTCGCTCGGCGCGGCCCAGCACGCCGCCTGGGAAACCGTGCAACGCGGCCACGCCGTGGCCAATGGCTGCTACGTGGCCGCGGTCAATCGCGTGGGCGCCGAAGGAGAGATCGAGTTCTGGGGCCAGTCGTTCGTGGCCGATCCCTATGGTCAGATCGTTGCGCGGGCGAGCGCCGACCGCGAGGAAATTCTGTGCCACGACTGCGACCTGGCCGCGGTCGAAGAATTTCGACGCATCTGGCCATTCTTTCGCGACCGGCGTATCGACGCTTACGGCGACATCACGGCGCGTTTTCTCGACGAGCCGCGACAACGGCCCGACGGCGCGGAGCGAGACCGATGAGCGATGCGAGCCCGGCCGCGCCGCGCATGCCGGCCGAATGGGAGCCGCACGAGCGCGTGTGGATCTCCTGGCCCTTGAATCCCGAGACCTGGCCCGGCCGCCTGCCAAGGCTCCAACAACGCTTCGCCGAACTGACCGCGCTGCTGAGCCGCTATGTTCCCGTGGCGATTAACGCGGCGAAGGGCGCGCACGATGCGGTGCGCGCAGCGCTCGCAGCGGCAGCGGTCGATCGGCAGCAAGTCGCCCTGTTCGATCATCCGACGAACGACGTCTGGTGCCGCGACCACGGCCCAATCTTCGTACAAACCGCCAACGGTCAGCCGGCCGTGACCGACTGGCGATTCAACGCCTGGGGCGGCAAGTTTCCGCCCTGGAATCTCGACGACGCCGTGCCGCAACGCGTGGCCGAGTCGCTCGCCTTGCCGCGGTTCGCCAGCTCGCTCGTGCTTGAAGGTGGCGCCATCGAAACCGACGGCGCGGGCCTCTTTCTCTCGACCGAAGCCGTGCTGCTCAACGCGAATCGCAATCCCGAGTGGACCCGCGCCCAGATTGAAGCCGAACTCGCCAGGCTTCTTGGCGCTCGCCAGGTGTGCTGGTTTCCGCACGGCATCGAGGGTGACGATACCGATGGCCACGTCGACGACTTCTGCCGTTTCATCGGCCCGCAGCGTCTGGTGGCGGCTGTCGAGTCGAACCCGGCCGATCCGAACTATCGCGTGCTCTGTGAGAATCGCGAGCGGCTCGACGATCTGCGCACCGAAGACGGCGGCCGCTTCGAAATGATCGAACTGCCGATGCCCGCGCCGCTGGCCGCGACCGACTGGCGGCTCGAGCGTCTGCCGGCGAGCTACGCCAATTTTCTCATCACGAACCACGCGGTAATTGCACCGGTCTTCAACCAGCCGCAACTCGATCGACAAGCGCTCGGCATCCTGGGCGAGGTCTTCCCTGAGCGCGACGTCATTGGCTTCGACGCCAGAGACTTCGTCTACGAAGGCGGCGCGATTCACTGCCTGACCCAACAGCAACCGGCGGTCATCCGCTAATACGGCAGTGCGGGGGTTGTCGGGCGAGGTTTTCCTCCTATAGTTCCGTAATAGGCGCATAAATTTCGCAACCACGAGTCGAGGGAGCTGACGATGGACAAGGAAACGCTGATCAAACACCTCAATGCTGATCTGGCCGGCGAGTTGGGCGCTATCATTCAGTACCTGACCTATGCGGCTAAAGCCACCGGGCCGTATCGCCCGCAGCTCACGCAATTCTATCTGGCGGAAGTAG
>JAGQOS010000142.1 GCA_020427265.1 Planctomycetales bacterium | reverse complement strand
CAAGGCGACCGCCGGCGGTGGCGGCCGCGGCATGCGCGTGGCGGCCAACGATTTGTCGCTCAAATCAGCCCTGCAACAAGCCCGTACCGAGGCGGAGGCCGCCTTCGGTGATGGTTCGGTTTATTTGGAAAAATACGTCGAGCATCCACGCCATGTGGAAGTGCAGGTGTTGGCCGACAAGCAAGGTAACGTGATTCATTTGTGGGAGCGCGATTGTTCCGTGCAGCGGCGGCACCAAAAGCTGATCGAGGAGAGTCCGGCCTACCGGCTTTCCGAGGAAACTCGTAAGTCTATGTGTGAGGCGGCCGTGCGGCTCATCAAGGCGGCCGACTACGAAAATGCCGCCACGGTCGAGTTCATCGTGGATCAGCAAGGCAACTTCTATTTCATCGAAGTGAACGCGCGGATTCAGGTCGAGCATCCGGTAACCGAATTGGTGACCGGCATCGATCTGATCAAGTCGCAGATACTCATTGCGGCGGGCGAGCCATTGGCCTGTAAGCAGGAAGATGTGCGGCAGGAGGGCTGTGCGATCGAATGCCGCATTAACGCGGAAGATCCCAAAAAGGGCTTCTTGCCATCGGCCGGTAAAATCCATAGGTTGATAGCTCCGGGCGGGTTTGGTGTGCGATTCGATTCGCACGCCCATTCCGGCTACTCGGTCCCGCCTTATTACGATTCGATGATCGGCAAACTGTTGGTACATCAACCCGATCGCGAGACGGCAATCGCCTGCATGAAACGGGCGCTCGCCGAATTGCGGGTCGATGGCATTCAGACCACCCGGTCCATTCACCAGGAAATTCTGAATCACTCCGCCTTCGTCGAAGGCCGCATCGATACGACATTTGTCGAACGGACTTGGACGCGGGAGTGATTGGCATAAAAGACAAAGGCCCATCATGTCCGACAAATCCGCGCTCGACAGTCCGCATCGTACTGAGACTAACATTCGCCGCGTGGCGATTCTCTTTGCCGGTGGCCCGGCGCCTGCCGCCAACGCCGTAATCAGCGCCGCGGCCACGTCCTTCTTGCGCGCCGACATTCAGGTGTTCGGCATCCGCAACGGTTATTCCAACTTGGTGCAGTATTCGGAAGATCGCCCGTTGGCGTTCGATAAAGACTACTGTGTGATCGACAATCGCATGTTGCGGCGCACACGTAACTCACAGGGCATAATGATCGGCACGGCGCGGGCCAATCCGGGCAAGCACATTTCCAGTCCAGCGCATCTCGAAGATCCTGAACGCTGCCAGCCGTTGAAGTCTGTTTACGAAGCGCTCTGTTCGCTCGATGTCGACGCCCTGATATCTATCGGTGGTGACGACACGCTCAAGACGGCCAACAAGATGAAGATGTATCAGGACCGCTTGCCGACCGATGCCCGGCGCATTCCTGTGGTTCATCTGCCCAAGACGATCGACAACGACTACTCGGGGATTGATTTCACATTCGGCTATTTTACAGCCGTCGACACGTTGGCGAGCGAGATCCGCAACTTGTTGGCCGACGCCGAATCGACGAATAGCTATTTCTTGGCCGAAACGATGGGCCGTAGCGCAGGTTGGCTCGCCTATGGCGCTGGAATCGCTGGCGAAGCCAGCCTTACTGTTTCGGTCGAAGACATTACCGGTCGCTATCGCGACGAAGAGACGACAACGAACCCGGAAACGGGCGAACAGGTAACGCGGCCGATCATGAAGGTCAACGCGGTTGTCAATCGTATTGTTGCGACCATGCGTGCACGCGAAGAAAAAGAAGGCAAGCTCTACGGAGTGATCGTGATGGCCGAAGGCCTGGCCGAATATCTTCCGAGCAAGGAGCTCGAAGGAATCGCGCGCGACGAGCATGGCCATATCAACATTGCCAAAGTCGATCTGGGGCGAATGTTCGCCCACCTTGTGGCCGACGAGTACGAACGACAGGCCGGCCATGCACGCAAGGTAACCGGATTACAGCTGGGCTACGAGTCGCGCTGTGCTCGCCCCAACGCTTTCGACGTCATGCTCGGTAGCCAGCTTGGTGTCGGCGCGTTTCGCGCGCTAGTCGAGCAGGGGCTCAACGGAGTGATGGTTTCCGTTACCGGACAGCTCGATCTGAATTACGTGCCGTTCGAGAATTTGGTCGACCCGGATACCCTGGTGACGAACGTCCGCTATGTCGATCCCGACTGCGATTTCCACAAGCTAATTCGCTTCTTGGAAACACACGTGCATTATTGATGTACGAATGGTCCGTCGCTGTTTAGGGAGCTTGCCGAGGGTTTCCCCAATGTTGCGATTGCTGGAATCGCGTTCGGCGACTGGTTATCATAGCTCGTTGATTGAATGTCACCGCTAGGGCGAACCGTTTTACAATGCGAAGCGGTTGCCGCTAGCGATTCTTAAGTATTACGGGAGATTGCGAAGATGGCTCGATCTGCGAATTCAAGAGTTTCACGCCGATCTTTCCTGGCCTGCGGCGCGGCCGCCGGTGCGGCGCTCACACTGTCGAGGCCGCAGCGAGCACACGCGTTGGCCAACGACGAAATCAACATGGGTTTCATCAGTTGTGGCGGACGAGCTGGTGAGCACATGAACTATTTCAGCAAGGTCACCGGCGTGCGTGTCGCCGGCTTATGCGATCCCGATGAAAACCGTCTCGACGCGGCAAAGCGGCGTTTTCCCGACGCCCAGGGCTTCAAGGACCTGCGGAAACTGCTCGACGACGAAAGCCTCGACGCGGTCGTCGTCGCCACGACGAATCACTGGCATTGCCTCGCTTCCATCTGGGCCATGCAGGCCGGCAAGCACGTTTATGTGGAGAAGCCGCTTTCGCACAATCAGTGGGAAGGCCGGCAAACCGTGAATGCGGCCGCCAAGTACAAAAAGGTGTGCGCCATCGGCACGCAGCAGCGGAGCGATCCGATGCAGGCTCAAATCCAAAAGTTCCTGCACGACGAGCAGACGCTTGGCAAGATTACTTCGACCCGTGTCAATCGATACGGCGTGCGCGGCCAAATTGGCAAACGTTCGACGCCGTTGGCGATCGATCCGCGTGTGAACTACGATCTGTGGCTCGGACCCGCGCAAGACAAACCGATCTTTCGCGACAAGCTGCAATACGACTGGCATTGGGATTGGAATACGGGCTCCGGTGAAATGGGAAATTGGGGCGTGCACGTGCTCGACGATGTGCGTAACAACGTCTTCCAAGACAAGGTGGCGCTGCCGAAACGAATCTTCGGCGGCGGCGGTCGACTTGTTTGGAATGATGCCGGTGAAACACCGAACGTGCACTACGTTTATTTCGATACCGGGTCGATCCCCGTCGTGATCGGCTTGAGCAACTTGACGGCCGGCCCCGGCGCCAAGGGTTCGCCGAAACATCCCGGCCCGGGCAGCGGCTACATCGTTTATTGCGAGGGTGGCCGGCTCGAAGGGCAACGCGGTTCGGCCCGCGCTTACGATCAAGACGGCAAGGAAATTAAGAAGTTCTCCGGCAACGGTGGCAACGGCTTGCACCATCAAAACTTCATCAGCGCCGTGCGGCAGAACGATTCGTCGATTCTCAACGCCCCGGTCTCTGTGGGCAACGACACGACGGGCTGGTGCAACCTGGCCAACATCGCCTTCCGCGCCGGTGGCTCGTTTACCGAAAGCGAGGCCCGGGCGCTCGACGATCCGCAGGGGATTTGGAATTCGTTGCTCGACGAAACGAAGGATCATCTGGCGGCCTATTTAATGAAGTTGGGCGACGATCCACAACGTTTGAGCACGATGCTCGAAGTCGATGTCGAGAAGGAAGTTTTTGTTGGCGAAAACTCAAAAGTAGCCAACGAACTGCTCACCCGCGAATTCCGAGCCCCCTACGTCGTGCCGGAAATCGCCGCTAGCTGACGCTCGATCGCCAGGCTTTTCTTGGCGGCGCGCCTCGCAGATGTGATGGCCGCGGCGGTTAATCCTGCGGTGACGCTGCGGTTGAATCATCGCGAGCGATTCGCCGCACATGCTGCGCGCTTGTCGCAGACCGCACGCACTTCTACACTTACGGTAGATGCAAACGCACGTAGGGGAGATCTGCCGTGAACCGATTCATGCTCGTCCTTGCATTCCTGTTCGCCACGTCAGGCGGGGCCCTGCGAGCTGATGACGCGCTGGATTCCGGTCTTCGGCCTTCGCCGGAACGCGGGCTCTGGTTGCTGTTGAACAAACCCTATTTGCCGCCCGACTTCGATCAGCAGGCATTCGACAACCTTTGGCGCGTGTGGGAAGAACCGCTGCATTCGCAGGCTGAAAAAGCGACTGCCGAGGAGCGACGCGCCCTGGCGTTCGCCCGCTATGGGCTGACTCCCCGCCCCGACGAGCCGACCAAGCCGATGCAATATGTCGTCGACGGGCGGGGCCAATGGACCATGAATTGCCTGGCGTGCCACCAAGGCAAGCTGACCGGACATGCATATCCAGGATTGCCGAATTCGCACTTCGCGCTCGAGACACTTACTTCCGACATGCGCCGAACGAAACTGTGGTCGGGAAAGCCGCTCACGCGCATGGACATGGGATCGCTGGTCATGCCGTTGGGAACGAGCAATGGTACGACGAACGCGGTGATGTTCGGCGTGGCGCTCATGAACTACCGCGATGCCGACCTGAACATCGTCCGCAATCGGCCCCCTCCAAAAATGACACACCACGACTGCGACGCGCCGCCATGGTGGAACGTGCATCGCAAGAAGCGATTGTATGCCGACGATTTCGCCCCGCGCGGGCATCGCGTGCTGATGCAGTTCTTCCTGGTCGAAGAAAATGGCCCGGATAAATTTCGTGAGTGGGAAGATGATTATCGCCATATCGAGGCTTACATCAACTCGCTCAGAGCGCCGAAGTATCCTTTTGCCATCGATGGGCAGCTTGCCGAAGCCGGCCGCCTGGCTTTCAATGCGCACTGTGCCGAGTGTCACGGAACTTACGGCCCCGACCGTGAGTATCCCGAGCGGATAGTCCCGATCGACGAAGTCGGAACCGATCGTGTGCGCCTTGACGCCCTGTCCGTCGAGCATCGGACCGGCTACGCCCGCAGTTGGTTCAATCACTACGGTGAGCGAGCGATCGTCGCCGATCCGGGTGGCTACGTTGCGCCGCCGCTCGACGGTGTGTGGGCCTCGGCGCCCTATTTCCATAACGGCTCCGTGCCAACACTTTGGCACCTGCTGCACGCCAACGAGCGCCCGGCCGTGTGGCGGCGCGTGGCCGATAAGTTCGACGAGGCGCGCGTGGGGTTGGAAATCGAGATTGCCGAAACCCCAGTGTCCGGTTCATTTGCGCAGAAGCGGCAGTATTTTGATACGACTCGTTTCGGGAAATCGGCGGCAGGGCATCTCTTCCCCAATCGGCTCGATGCCGGCGAAAAACGCGCCATTCTCGAATATTTGAAGACCTTATAGTTCTTTAGCGGCATCGTTGCGGCATTCCGCCGATCAAGAAATGCCCGCGTTCTTAGCGCGATCTTCATACTCACTTCGTTGCCGTCAGCGCAATCGGCGCCGATGATTATAGGTAGTGAGAATCCGTTCCATACAGCCTCTTCTCTGCCGCGAAAGTTTGCGACAGGTGGTTGTAAGGAGTCGAATTCGAAAGCGCAGCCGATTCCATGCTTTGCGACGTTTACATCATGCCGTTGTGGCGCTTTAAGGCGGGCGACATTTGTCTTGCCGAAGCCGCCGACCAAACGTCGGGCAGTTCCGCATCTGCTGGCCGAGGCCCGCTACAAGCGTTGCGTAAGTTCTGGGCGCGCGACGCCGTGCGGCGCATTCGCAGCGCCGTCGAAGCCGAGAACGACGTGACGATCGATTGGCGCGACGAGGGCCCTTTGGTTTATCATCGCGCGGGCGAAGAATTTCAGGCTCTGCGCGCGTATGCACGGTGGCTCGAATCGCCGGCAGAAGGGCGAAGCCAATTCGAAACGCCGCCCGCAGGGAATTACTACAAACACGCTGTTTGGAAGACGAAACGCCGCTGCAACAATTTTCCGCAGCTCGTCGACCATGATTGCTGTTTCGGTTATTACCTTCCTTGCGCGTTTGAGCGACTCACGCGCGTCGAACCGCGCAAGGTCGAGCGTTGGACGTTCCTGCGCGCGGTCGGTTCGAGCCCCCGGCTGCTCGATGAATTGCAGCGCCTCGGAATGATCTTCGCGGCTGAAAGTGCGGCGCACATTCCCGACGACGCGACACGCCATGAAGTGCTCGCCGCGCACCGGCAACTCTGCGAAATTGCGGAACTGAGCTGCCTGCATGGTCTGCCGGTGATCCTTGGCCGCCAAGGATACCCGCAACGCACCCGCTCGCAACGTCGCAACCGCGCCCTGGCCTTCTGGCCGCGCACGGCTTCGACTCCGGCTGGGTAGTGTCTTCTGAGTCGCGAAGTTGCCATTTGGCGCATTTCTACGGCACACAGACCGCCTTTCTGCTTTACGAGCATTTCCCGTTGCCGTTTGACGCTCGATTGACAATCGCCCGTCGGGCGGTACGATAACCGGTAGTAACAAGTCCTTAACTCCCGGCCGCGTTTCGACTTGCGCGTGGCCGAGCGTTTGCCGGTGACAGCCCCATTTTCGCCGCGTGCAAAAAGTGACAGCCGCCGACGAGCATCTCTACAGGAAGGAAACCGAAACTCGATGACTCAGCCGATTACGCAGTTGGAACAGGCCCGGGCCGGAACGATTACGGCAGAAATGGAATTCGTGGCGCAACGCGAGAGCCTTACCCCCGAGTTGATTCGCGACGAAGTCGCGGCCGGACGCATGGTCATTCCGGCCAATCGCGAGCATTTGAAGTTGCGGCTCGAACCGATGGCCATCGGCATTGCCGCCAAGTGCAAGGTGAACGCCAACATTGGCAATTCGGCCGTCACGAGCGATCAAGAGGGCGAAATCGAAAAACTGCATACGGCCGTCCATTTCGGCGCCGACACGGTCATGGATCTTTCGACCGGTAAGAACATCGACGAGATTCGCAAGCAGATCATCGCCGCCTCGCCCGTGCCCATCGGCACCGTGCCAATTTATCAGATGCTCGAAGAGCTTGGCGGCGAAATCGAAGAGATGACGCCGCAGCATTTTCTCGACATGGTCGAACATCAGGCCAAGCAGGGTGTCGATTACATGACCGTGCATTGCGGCGTATTGCTCGAACATTTGCACTTGGCGATGAATCGCGTGACCGGAATCGTGAGCCGCGGTGGTTCGTTGATCGCCAAATGGATGATGGCCCATCGCAAGCAAAACCCGCTTTACACGCATTTCGACGATCTCTGCGACATCATGCGGCAGTACGACGTGACCTGGAGCCTGGGCGACGGTTTGCGGCCCGGTTCGATTGCCGACGCCTCGGACGAAGCTCAGTTCGCCGAACTCGATGTGCTCGGCGAGTTGACCCGGCGTGGCTGGGATCGCGGTACCCAGGTGATGGTCGAAGGCCCAGGGCACATCCCGATGCATCAGATTGAGATGAACATCAAGAAGCAGATCGAAGTGTGCCAGGGTGCGCCGTTCTATGTGCTGGGTCCGTTAGTTACCGATTTCGCGCCGGGTTACGACCATATCACCAGTTGCATCGGCGCTGCGATGGCCGGTTGGTACGGCGCGGCGATGCTCTGCTACGTGACGCCGAAGGAGCATCTCGGGCTGCCCGAGCGCGAAGACGTGAAGCAGGGCATGATCGCCTATAAAATTTCGGCCCATGCCGCCGACGTGGCGCGCAGCCGGCCCGGCGCACAGGATCGCGATGACGCGCTGTCGAAGGCTCGCTTCGAATTTGATTGGGAAAAGCAATTTGAACTGGCGCTCGATCCGGAAACGGCTCGCCGCTACCACGACGAAACGTTGCCGCAGGACACGTTCAAGAGCGCGCATTTCTGCAGCATGTGCGGGCCGAAGTACTGCTCGATGAAAATCACTGAAGACATCCGTAAAATGGCTGGCGACGGCCCGCTGGTGCAATTGGAACCGGTCGAAGCGAGTGAGTAGCTCATTGGCGCTTCGTTTGTCGGCTCGTTTTCGGAAATAGACGCGTGCCCGAAATAAGTCGTTTTCTGGGGATTGTGATACGCATGTATTATCGAGATCATGCGCCGCCACATTTCCATGCGGAATATGGCGATCATGAGATCACTGTCGAGATCGAATCGGGCGTGGTTGCCGGTAAGTTTCCACGACGTGCGCTCACGGCAGTGCTGGAATGGTATACATTGCATCAGGAAGAGCTAGCGACAAATTGGGACTTGGCGCGTCAGGAGACGCCGCTTCTCAATATTGAGCCGTTGGAGTGATCACGACATGCTGCATGTAATTCGCGCCCAGCACGTTGATGAATATCGCGTGCATGTTTGGTTTAATGACGGGACAGACGGCGAGATCGATCTCGCCGGCAAGTTGTCTGGGCCGATCTTTGCGCCGCTACGCGATGTAGACTATTTTCAGCAATTCCGCTTAGAAGGGCATACCTTGGCCTGGGAAAACGGTGCGGACTTCGCGCCCGAGTATCTCTTCGGACTTGTTGAGTCGGCATCGAAGTCAACGGCGTCATAAATAATCGCTACCGATTGTGGTTCGTTCAGCGGCTACCTATGACGATCCTCGGACGTATCGGGTCTGCGCCAGGTTGACTCCCAGCGGCGGAGCCGCGCGAGCAGCGTCGCCAGGAAGCCGGCTTTCGCAAGGCTGATTAGGGCCGCAGCGCCGAGGAAGGCGAAGCCCCAGGCGAGCCAGTCGAGGCCTTTGAGCAACTGCTCGTTGCGCAGCCAAGTGTAGAACGCCCGGCCGGCGAACGTCACGTAGGCTACGGCACTGACTAGGCCGGCGGCAAGCGGGTGCAGACGCTTGGTTTTCAGCCAATAGGCGGCTGCTGTAGCGATCAACAGCGTGAGCCATTGCAGATGCCACTGCGCCGGCGCCGTGGGAAAGAGTTGCGGATAGCCCAACGCCACGAGCAGCGCCGAAATGCCAATCGCCCAAGGTGCGACGCGTCGCAGCCAGCGCGCCAGCCGGTCGTCAAACACAAGCCCGGCCAAAAGTACGAAAAGCAAGACCGCGTGTAGGGGCAGGTAACCGCGATGTTCGAGTAACCAAGTGTCGCGCAGGAAGTACACCGCATCGATCCAGCCGAGCGCACCTGCAAACAGCAATCGCCAGGTCGCGCGCCGATGCAGGGCCATCGCCAACTGATACGCGACAATCAACGCGTGTGGGGCAAGCCATGGCTCGTGCAGCATCCAAACTGTGTAAGAATTCGGCCGCAAATGCGCCGAAAGCAACAGGCAGGCGAGCAGGCCCGCTTCGGCCGCGCGAACGCCGCGTGCCCAGGCAAAGCTGTAAAGGCCGATCAACAGCATGGTTGTCCAGATGGGCGGCATGCCCACGAAACGGCTTTGCAGTGCTAGGTATTTCCACTGCAACATGCTCGGAAACGGTCCGCCGAAGGCAAGACCCAGCGCAACAAACGCGGTCGTCAACGCCAGGCCGACCATCCAGCGATGCCCGCGCGCATGCGCCATTTCGAACGTCAACAAGCAAACGGCTAGCAGCAAGGGATTGAGGAAGTACGGCAGGAAGCCATTCTCTCCGCCCTGGGCTCGTTCGAAGACCATGGTGATGCTGTACGCACGCAGTGTCATGCCTAGGGTAAGGAAGAAGAAAAGTGTCCAAGGGTAGAGCGGCCAGTTCCACGGCGTACCGTTCTCGTCTTCGCCCCGTCCTGCTCGCCGCGCGGCGGGCCACAAGGTTAGCAGCGACAGGCCGCAGATAGCCGGGAAGAGCAACACGCCCCATGGCATCCTCGGATCGTTGGCCGCGACCGACCAGCGGGCGAGTTGATAGGGGTAGGCGAACAAGATCGCCAATTGCAGGTAGTACGGTATCCGATACCGGGCCGGCAGATGCAATCGCAACAGACTCAGAATCGACTCGGTTACGAACATGGCGAAACCGAATCCGAAAGCCAGGTACGCGCCGCCGAACTCGGGAGCATCGAGCGCGACGCCGTCAAAACTCATCGACAGGGCCACAAAGAGCAGCAAGATAATGAGCAGGATCATCCGCCCGTCTTCCCAAACCTTTCCCCAGCGAACAACCACGATTCCTACAACCGCCAACAGCAGGATGTAGCCGCAAAAGAGTTGCAACAGCAAAAGGCCTCGCTCGGCGTTGGCCTCGCCGACGAACGAGCGGTGCAGCCCATAGAGCACCAAGAAAACGCTGATTAAGTAGAAAGGGTTGTGCGTGTAGAGCCGATTGACGAGTAGTTTGCAGAGCTGCCCGAATTCTTTCATGGCGAATCTCCCTTCGCGCAAACGTGGGATGAGAGAAGACAATCGGCTGGTTGCTGCGCGCAGGGCGCCGCCGCAGGACGCAAACCGCCACGGGAATCACCTTGGTGGCGGGAGCATTGCCGGTAAGCGCACAAAGC
>JAGQOS010000141.1 GCA_020427265.1 Planctomycetales bacterium | reverse complement strand
CTGTCGCCGCGCGGCAAGGTAATGCCGCTCGCCTCAGCCCGTAGTTTGCTCGTGGTCGATTTTCCCGATCGGGTCGCCATGGTCCGAAAACTGCTTACGAGGCTCGACGGCGATAGTCCCGGGCAGCCAACCGCCGGGCCTAGGCAATTGAAGGCGGGCTATTTCGAAACCCACTACATTCCCGTTGCATCGGCCAAGGAAGCGGTAACCGCGCTGCTGTCGCTGGAGGGGAAATCGGCGATTCTTCCCGACGAGGACCGATTGCTGGTTGTCGATTACCCGGAAGTGTTGACCAACGTGGAGGCAACGCTGGCGGCTCTCGACCAACCGCGAAAGATGATTCGGATCACGTCGTTCATTTACGACATTAGCATCGAAGACATGGAAACACTCGGTGTGAATTGGAGCCACGCACTCAAGGGCCAGCCCGATGCCGCGGGCAGCACGGCCCAATGGGCGATCGACACGATCACGCGCGTTCCCTTCGATGCCGGCGCGACGAGCGGCGTGATGACGTTCATGAATATGAGCGAAAATTTTGATCTTTCGGCCACAATTAATGCGCTGAGCAACTGTTCGGAATCGCGACTGCTGGCCGACCCGAATGTCGTCGTTGTGGAAAACGAAGAGGCGAATGTCGCCATCATTCAGGAGATTCCGTTTCAGCAGCTCACGCAAACCGGCCAAGGGGGCAACATCGGCACCACCGCATTTCGTGAAGCAGGTGTCAAGCTGACCGTAAAGGGCCGAGTTGCGCGCAATGATACGGTGTGGATGGAAGTGGCTCCCGAGTTTAGCCGTTTGGCCGGCTTTACGCCGCAGGACAATCAACCGATCATTGATCGCCGCACGGCAAAGTCGGTGGTGCGGATCGTCAACGGCCGCACGCTTGTGATCGGTGGTTTGCGGCAACGCACCGACGTGAGCAATCATACGGGAATTCCGTACCTGATGGACTTGCCTCTCGGAGTGGGACATCTATTTCGCAATCGAGAAACGACCGTGCGGGAAAGCGAGTTGGTCGTCTTCATTCGCCCGGAAATCGTCGCGTTTGATAACCCGAGGAATTGCCGTGAGGATGCCGCTCTACAAACGAATCGCCACTATTTGGATTCGATTCGCCCGGGCGAATGCGGCGGCTGTCAGCCACAGTACGAAGAATATTACGAGGAAGTATTGCCGCTCGAGGAACAAGTCGTTCCCATGGAATCGGGCCCTGCACTCGGAGAATCAGCTGCCCGGCAAACGAGCGGAAGTCTCTCGCCTTTTGCTATGGGCGATATTGTGCGAATTCCGGCTACCACGTCACCCAGCGATGCTCACGTTGATAATGTGTCGTCGGCAGCTTCTTCAAGCGGGCTGGGCGAAGTGCGGCGTCTGCCGACGATGATATTGCCAACCAGACTCGCCCCGCTCGACGCCAAGCCGATTGCGCTGCCACCGGTAGAAGTGTCTTCCGCGCCGTCGGACGATGCTCGATCTCGAAAGGACAAGCAGGAGGTCAACGAGGAGACAGTGCCGGCGAAAAGCGAAGAGTTGGATCCGGGCAAGCAAACCGACGAGAGTGGCGCAGGCATGCCCGCCTTGTCTGACAGGACAAACACCGAGCATTGTCCGCGGCTGGTTCAACGCGATGCATGGATAGACAAAATCTTCCAACGGTGAAACGGCCATGAAATCTTGCATTCCATCCTGGCCGGTTCAGCAAGGCTGCAGGCGGCTTTGTCTCGTATTGGTCGTCGTGTGTGGTTGCAGCGAACCGTCATCGCTTTCTAACCAAATTGAATCGTCCGGGCCGGCATCGCCGGCGATTTCCACGCGGAAGACATCGGCCGAGGGAGATAAGGCGGCCACGGCCGTCACGCTTGCGTCCGAGCAGCGGCCTAAACAACTCGCCAGCGACGTGGCTAGCGAGAATAGGGAGGGTCCGAGGCCGAGCGGCAAAGCGTCGTCTACGCCCGATGTGGAAAAACAGGCCGACAACAGCCGCAAGCCGTCGCCTGCTTTCGAGTTCGAGCCACCGTTCCCGGTGCGGCCCAATCCGTTTGCGCCGCCCGATCGCGACAGTGCCCCGGTGGCTCAGACGCGCAGCAACGACTCGGGTGATAATGTCGTGCTGCAAGGTTTCGCCAAGGTCGGCGAATTGCGGGCCGTGTTGCTGATCGACGGCCAGGTGGCGACGCTAGCGGCGGGGCAGGGCAGAGGAGGCGTCGTTGTGATGGAGATCTCCCCACCGGAAGTTACGCTAAGGCGCGGTCGCTATGTCTGGAAAGCATCGCTGGCAAAGTCGCACGAGGATCGAACGCGTCGCTGAACGACCGTTGACCGCAGTAGCTTCTACTTGCGCCACATCGCTGTACGACTCCTTCGTTGCACGAGGCCGATCAGTCCGCCGAGTATCAAAAGCGCCGTCGATGGTTCGGGCGCTACGCTTGCCGTGCCGAAAACGTCGATTTCTCTCAGCACAAAACCAGCGGAAGTTCCCCACGCGCCGGTTTGACGAAACGTGAATCGTAGTTGATCCACTCCGGTGGCGATGCGTCCCGTGTCGTCGGTGAGCGAGACCATAGAACTCTTGTTTGCGTTCGTCGGTGTCCCGTTGAAGGGCAAGTAAGTTACGGTTGTCAACGGGGTAAACACCGGCGAGTTTATGTAACTGACCTCAATGTCGTAGTCCTGGTTGGCGTGAGTTGTGGAGTTGCTAACCCATCCTGCAATGGATTGGATTTGCGTAATGTCGTATCCATAGAACTTAACACTCGTGTCGAGCGTGTAGGTAATGGTGCCGGGAAGCCGCGTGTTGTCGAAGAACGTGGCATTCGTTGTGTCGCTGGCGGCGACGCCGTTGTTGTGGCCTACGGGACCAAAATTGATCGAGGATGTTGTGGCGCTCAGTAAGGCTGTTGAACCCGTGTTGACGAGATCAGCCGCTGAAACGCTGGCGTCGAACGCCGCGTGGTTCGAGCCGTTGGAAACGGGAGTCTCGATGATCGCCGCCTCGCCGTTGCTCGAGAGAGCGGCAATAACGATGACGGTTGACAGCAAGCCGATTGCTAAACGTGCTTCGGAGTTCGCAGATCGACGCAGTAGTGACGAGTTTACCCCGTTTTGGACGCGGGCGAATGCGCAGCCCTTGCGGCGACGAGCAACCAAACCCACCAAGCCCAGGCCACAAAGCAATGCGGTGCTCGGCTCGGGAATCACCTGAACCAGTACATCGAGATGCTTGAGAGTATAGGTCGCCGAGTTGGTGACAAAGGTCCAGTCTGGTTCGCCGCTAGGATTGTTGCCAATACCCAAGGCGGCGTTCGATGTGTCGTTCCAGTCGTTGAAGGCAAAGAGCGTTTGGCCTGCGCCATGGTTGTGGATCTGCATCGAACCGAAAACGCCGGCGGCCACGCGGGTATCGCCGAAGTCGAAGGCCGTGCCGCTCGCGCCAGGAATGGGGAGTCCGTTGGCGTTGGAGTAATTCGTGGGCCAGAACTCAATGTTTCCCGTTTCGATCCCTGTTCCCTGCACGATCGAGCCGACGTTCGACACGACATTCATGTTCGAGAGAATCTGCTGATGAATCGCACCGGAAGCGAAGGTTGGCACGCCCAGGTGATTGACATTTTGCGTGAAGGGATCGACCGAAACATACACCCACTGCGAGCCGCCGCCGTTGTCGAGTTCCAGATAGTACGCTACGCGGTAAAGATTCTTGCCGGCGAACTGCGACGAAAAGTCGGCCGCATAGCTTATGCCGTTCGTGTCGAAATCGGGGTTGTCGGGGATGTCGAGCGAGTAGAGGGTCTGGAAGTAGTTGGCTTCGCCCACGTTCGTGAACACGTCGGCCTGGGCTTGGCCCACAAGCAGGCACATTGCAACACAAGCGACGGCCGCCGACGAGCGGGCGACGCGTTGTGCGGCGCCACGACCGCGACGCACGACCAGGCCGACCAGGCCCATGCCGCAAAGCAGCATCGTGCTCGGTTCGGGCGTGGCGATAACGAGAACTTCAAGGTGACGCAATGTGTAAGTGCTGGAGTTGTTGACGAACGTCCAGTCGGGTTGTCCCGAGGGATTCGTGCCGATACCCAACGCCGAACCGGCGCCTGTGTTCCAGTTGTTCAGAGCAAACAGCGTTTGCCCCGCACCGTGGTTGTGGATCTGCATCGAACCGTGATTGCCGGCCGAGCGGGTGTCGCCGAAGTCGAATGTGCTGTCGCTCGCACCGGGCACGCCGTTGCCATTGGCCGGTCCGTAGTTCGAGCCCCAGAATTCGATATTGCCGGTCGTAATTCGCTCGCCGGTGACCACACCGCCTACGTTCGAAAACACGTTCATGTCCGACACGTTCTGCTGGAAGACGGCCCCGGTCGCCGTCGTGGGCACGCCGAGCAGCGACACGTCGTCGGTAAACGCGCTCATCGACACATAGGCGTACTGCATGGGGCCGCCGTTGGCCGGTTTGAGTTCCAGGAAATACGCGACCCGGTCGAACGTGTCGGTAAAGGTCGCCGAGTTGTCGATCGCGTAATCAGGAATGCCGCCGGGCAGCGCGTCGTAGTTCGACGTCTCGCCGATGTCCAAGGCGTAGATTACTTCGTACTCGGCGGCTTCGGGCACGATCACTTCGATGTCGGCTTCGGGACCGGGCCGCACGAGCACATGCAATGACTTCAGGCCATAGCTGGCGATGTTGCTCGAGAAAGTCCAGTCGGGCTCGCCGGTTGGCTGATTGCCGATGCCCGCTTCACCGGCGCCGCCGCCCCAATTGTTATAGGCGAAGATTGTTTGCGATTCGCCGTAATTGTGGATCTGCATCGAACCGTAGGTTCCGCCGGTCGAGACTTCGTCGCCGAAGTCGTACGCGCCGTCCGAAGCGTTCGGCACGCCAGTTACGTTGGGCCGCCCATAGTTCAAATTCCAGAATTCGATGTTGCCCGTTTCGATTCCTTCGCCATTGACCACGCCGGCGACATTCGAAACCACGTTCATGTTCGCCACGTTGCGCTGTTGGAAGCCGGCCGCCGTGTTCGGCACGCCGATAATCTCGACATCGCGCGTGTAGGCGTCCATCGAAACGTAGGCATACTGGGGATCGCCGCCGCCGAGCGGTTCGAGTTCCAGGTAATAGGCGATACGATCGAACGTGTCGGTAAATGTATTGCTGTTGTCGATCGAATAGGGCACGCCATTGTTGTTGTAGGCGGCCGCGTTTTGGATTTCGAGCGAATAGATCAGTTCGTAGTCGGCCGCTTCGGGCACGTTGTCCAAGAGCCCGATGTGCGAGGCCAGATCGACGAGCCCGCCGTCGACGTCGGCAATCGTTTCGCCATCGGCGATCGTGAATACGGCCGAATTGCCGTTCGCGTTCAGATCGTTATCGATCGCGTCGTCTCCGCCCACATCTTGCTCGGTCCACAGTTGACCGCGCGGGCGATCGGCCGCAACGAAATAACTGCCGGCCGGGGCGCCTTCGAAGCGATATGCCCCGGCAGCATCGGTCGTGACTTGTGCAATCGACGTGTCGTCGCCACCGCCGGGTTGGCCATCGCCGCCCGGCGACATCAGCCGCACGACGACATTCGCGACGCTCGGCTCGTCGCCCCGCTCCAGTCCGTCGGCATCGTCATCTTGAAAAATACGCCCGGTGATCTCGCCCCCGGCGCCGCCGGTCGGGCGTACGAGCACCTGCAGCGTTTTTATCGTGTAGCTGCC
The DNA here is from genome assembly GCA_020427265.1 of Planctomycetales bacterium. Taxonomy (GTDB): domain Bacteria; phylum Planctomycetota; class Planctomycetia; order Pirellulales; family JAGQOS01; genus JAGQOS01. The sequence goes on along the minus strand of JAGQOS010000141.1, from coordinate 4,754 downwards.
CGCGTTGCGTGAAAACGTCCAGTCGGGACTGTCGACCGGCTGATTGCCGATGCCCAACTCGCCTGTGCTGCCGCCCCAGTTGTTATAGGCCAGAATCGTTTGACCTTCACCATGGTTATGGATCTGCATCGAACCGTAGTTGCCGGCCGATGGTTCGTCGCCGAAGTCATACGTGCCGTCGTCGGCCCCGGGCACCGAAGCCGAATTCGCTTCCCGGTAGTTGCTGTTCCAGAACTCGATGTTGCCGGTCGCGATCCCCTCGCCGTTGACCACGCCCGGTACATTCGAAACCACATTCATATTTGCCACGATCGTTTGCTGAAACGCCGCGGCCGTGTGGGGAACGCCTAGCAAGCCGGCGTTCGATGTGAACGGGTCCATCGATACATAAGCATACTGCAGTGGCCCGCCGTCGCCCGGAACCAGTTCCAAGTAATAGGCTACGCGATCGATCTCGCGGGCGAAGCCCGAACCGCGGTCGAGCGAGTAGGGAACTCCGTTCGTGTTGTAAGCAGCCGTGTTCGTGACGTCGAGCGAATAGAGTATCTCGAATTCCGATGCTTCGGGCACGTTGTCGAACACATGAGCCGGTGCATTGCGCGCGAAGAACCCTGCATCGAGCGTAACGGTCGCGTCGTCGGCCAGCGCGAAGGCTTCGGTCCGCGCTGTCAGCGGATCGAAATCGCTGTCGGTCGCGTCGTCGCCCGCGGCGTCTTGCGGGCTCACACCCAAACCGCGCGGCGGCACGGCCGCGAGGTAATACATGCCGGCGTCGATTCCGGTGAACGCGAAGGCGCCGTCGGCGCCGGAATTCATAGCGGCCTGCTGCACATCGTCGCCGCCGCCGATCGCTCCATCGCCTCCCACGCTCATCAGCCGCAGATTGACAGCCGCCTGTCCCGTATCTTCGGCGTCTTGAATTCCGTCGCCGTTGACATCTAGGAAAGCAATTCCGGCCACATCGCCCACGAGCAACTGCCGCGCTTCGAGCACTTCGACCTCGGGACGAAGTGCGTGAATACAGCGCCGCGAACGCCGGTCGCCTGCTGTGGAACGAGAAGTCAAAAGCCGTTGAAGCGTCGAACCGCCACGCTGAAGGATCATGAGAGAGCAACCGCCGAAGGATTAGGGAGAAAACACAGGCGCAGCCTGCCTAGAATTTAACCTCCAGCCCTCACCGCAGCAATCAGAAGGCGCTATTCCGGGTTGCCGCCTGACAGCTGGGCAGACGATACTTAGGGAAAGCAGCCCTAGAGGCTGGCCCGCATCCAGAAAGACCGCCGTACACTGGTCATTGGTTATTGGTCATTCAGATTTCGTCATTCTTCCCAACTCAACCCACAACCATCAACCTGCTTCCTCCCCCTCCATGTGGCCTGAATCCGAGAAAACGCAGTCGCTGATCGTCGAAGCGCAACAGGGCGACGCCGCGGCGGTCGAAAGGCTCTTTGAGCGACATCGCCAGGCGCTGCGTCGCATGGTCGAGATGCGCATGGACCGGGCCTTGGCCCGCCGCGTCGACGCCAGCGACGTGGTGCAAGATGTTTTACTCGAAGCCAATGACCGGCTGCAGAAGTATCTGGCTGATCCCTCGATGCCATTTCATCTTTGGCTGCGGCAGATGGCCAAGGACCGGATCATCGATTTGCACCGGCGGCATCGTGTAGCGGCCCGGCGCAGCGTGGATCGCGAACAACCGCTCGAAGCCCAGGGCCGGCCCGATCAGTCGACGATTGACTTGGCGGCTCAGCTTTACGGCCACGAGTTGACCCCGGCTGCCGCCGCCACTTGGAACGAATTGCAGCGGCGTTTCGCCGAGGCGATCGACCAATTGAGCGAGCAGGATCAAGAGATTGTTACGATGCGGCATTTCGAGCATCTGTCGAACAGCGAGGCCGCTGTCGCCTTGGGCATGAGCGAACCTGCGGCGAGCATGCGTTACCTGCGCGCGATGCGCCGCCTACGCGAGCTATTAGGTGACGAGCCATGATGGCCGCGGCGGCAGACGATGCGCGGCGCGACGAGCAGCTAGCCGCGATTCTCGATCGGCTTTCCCAGCAAGCGCAGCGCGGCGAGTCGCCCGCTTTCGAGGCGGCATGCGCCGAGCACCCGGATTTGGCTGAGGAACTGCGGCATCTTTGGGGCGCGGTCCTGGTCGCCGACGCGGTGGCTGCGCGGACGACACCGTTTGGCGAATCGTCGAGCGGATCTGGCATTTCAACGTTCGCCACGGCGGAACTCCCTTGCGACTTCGGCAAGTACCGGCTGCTCGCAGAATTGGGACGCGGCGGCATGGGCGTTGTTTACAAGGCGCTCGATTCGGCCCTCGATCGCCCGGTGGCGGTGAAGCTGATCTTGCGCGGTGCGTTGGCTTCGCCCGAAGAGCAAGTGCGATTTCGCGCCGAGGCCGAAGCGATCGCCAAGATCGACCACCCTGGCATTGTGCCGGTGTACGAAGTCGGGGCGATCGACGGCCAGCCGTATTTCTCGATGCGTTTGATCGAGGGCAACACGTTGGCCGACCGGTTGCGCCATGGGCCGCTGCCGCCGCGCGAGGCGGCGCGGATGCTGGCGGTCGTCGCCCGCGCAATCGACCATGCGCACGCGCGCGGCATCTTGCATCGCGATCTGAAACCCGCCAATATTCTGATCGACGGGCAGGACCAAGCGCACGTGACCGACTTCGGGCTGGCCAAGCGTTTGCACGACGACCCGAGCCTGACGGCGACCGGCGCCGTGCTCGGCACACCCAGCTACATGGCGCCCGAGCAAGCGGCCGGCGGTCGCGGCGATATTGGGCCGGCGTGCGACGTCTACAGCCTGGGAACGATTCTCTACGCCATGCTCACCGGCCGGCCGCCGTTTCAGGCCGCCTCGCCGGTGGATACCGTGTTGATGGTCTTGGAACAAGACCCAGCGCCGCCGCATCTGCTCAACGCCAGCGCTGATACGGAACTCGAACTGATCGCCCTCCGCTGCCTACAGAAACCACCCGAGCTGCGTTATGCCTCGGCCGGCGCGCTGGCCGACGACTTGGAAGCTTACTTACGCGGCGAACCGATTGCCGCCCGTAGCGGTCACTTCAGCCATGTGCTGGCGCGGATGTTTCGCGAAACCCACCATGCGCCGCTGTTGGAGAATTGGGGCCTGTTATGGATGTGGCATAGTGTCGTGCTGTTATTGCTGTGCCTGGTTACGAATTGGATTCATTGGCGCGGCTTCGACTCACCGGTGCCCTATTTGGCGCTTTGGGGTGGCGGCTTGGCTGTCTGGGAGCCGATTTTTTGGGCGCTGCGCCGGCGGAGCGGTCCTGTCACGTTTGTCGAACGGCAGATCGCGCACGTATGGGGCGGCAGTGTCGTCAGCGCCGTCCTCTTGTTCGTCATTGAATACCAGCTTGGCTTGCCGGTGCTCAGCCTTTCGCCAGTGCTCGGGTTGACCAACGGCATGGTGTTTACCGTGAAGGCGGGAATTCTGGCTGGTTCGTTCTATTTGCACGCGGCCGCCATGTTTGCCACGGCGCTCGTCATGGCCGCGCTGCAGTACCACGGCTACGATATCGGCATTACGCTCTTTGGCGTGATCTCGGCCGGAACGTTTTTTCTGCCCGGCTGGAAGTACTGGCGGCAACAACGCCAAGGATGAACGAATCTCGCCAACGCGCGGCGAGTGTTCAGAACGGCAGGTCGTCGTCGGGCGATTCATCCGTCCCGGCTTCGGGCGGATCGTCGGCGGCATATTCGGCCTGGCAGACCGGACAAAAGTCGTGGGTCATGAAGTGTTGCACCCACTGCGTGCCGCGCAGTTCGGGAAACGCCCCTTCGTCGACGCAGATCTCGTCGAGCAGCAACTGATACGCCTGCCGCGCCGTGAAGTGTTCGCACATGTCGAGCGCGATGCCGTAGCGGGCCAATTCCGCGAGCAACGTGCGCAGCGCGATTTCGACTTGCTCGTCGTTGAGCCCTTCGGGCCGCGGCAATTTGATGGGCGGATCGAAGATCGACCCCACAGGCACTTCGGCGCCGCGTTCGATAAGCGCGTCCATGAGTTCCAGCTCGCGCATCGTCTCGTCGTCTTCGGCCAGCCTCGCCAGCAATTCACTTCCCAGACCATCAGGTGAGGGATTGTCGTCGTCCTCCTCCTCGTTGCCTCGCCAAGTGATCCCGTCTTCGCCGGTGAAGAGACCGTAAGGGTCGTCGTCTTCTTCCTCTTCCTCGCCCTCAATTTCCGAATCGGCGAGATCTTCCAACTCGCGGTCGAGTTCATCCAGCTCGTCGGCCGAGATGTCGAGAACTTCCGCGTCGGAGTCCTCGTCGCTTGTCGCGTCGTGCGTATCGTCGTCCTCGATGAATTCGATCCGGGGATCGACCAGTTCGACGACCACGCGACCGTTCTGGCTGAACCACTCGAGAAAGAGGCAGCGTTTCCAGCGTGCTTTGGCCGAGCGGGCTGGGGCCGTTTCGGCGCCGGGCAGATCGTCGAAAACGCGAACGCGCCGTGAGGCCGTGATGACACCGGTCGGGCCCACTTGTTGCGACGCCAACGAATCGGCCACGGCGGCCGAGTCTTCGGCCGGATGCGGGCGGCGGGCTTCAAAGCGAATATGCCGCCCGGCCAGATCCGGGGCGCAGTTGCCGGTTAGCTGCAACGGCAGCGGCACATCGCGATCGCAAAGATAAAGCCATCCATGAACGGAATTCTTTTTCGTATTGATGATCTCGCCGCAAACGACCAGATCGTTCAGATACAACGAC
>JAGQOS010000140.1 GCA_020427265.1 Planctomycetales bacterium | reverse complement strand
AAGCGATCCTCTCCCGCCACCCCGCGCCGGTCGATCCGCGCCGCGGTTGATTCCCGTACAACGGCGCGACGGTCTTTCGACTCGTTTTTTTGGACCACACGACTGCCGGGCATGATGACGGAGTGCCGAGTACCGGTGCGCTAGGCGAGCGCAATCGGCGTAATCGCTACGACCGGACCGATTGTAACGGGACGCCGCCAAGAATTCCCCCCAAGTGATCAAGATCGTTCCCTCGAACGATCGACACTTCTACTTATCCGCTGCGTTTCCCCGCCAACAGCAATGATTGCGGAAATGGGGGAAGCCGCGTTCTGATGCCAATTCATTCACAACAAGGGACTGTTGCGATGATGATCCGCGCTCGTCTGCACTTCTGTCTGTTGGCGATTCCCGTTTTCGCTACCGGTTGCACCCATACCCAATTGCGATGGGACGCCGTGAAGCAGGCGAATACGCTTAACAACATTTACGAACAACAAGTGCTCGACAACCTGGCGATGTTTGTCGTCAACCCGCACGCCTTGCCGTCGTTTGCGTCGCCCAAAGATGGCGCCAGCAACGTGACCGATCGTGGCGGCATGTCGATCGCCGGCGACCCGCTAGGGCACTTCTTCAAAGGGCTCAATTTCGACGGCAGCCGTCAAATACAGGAATCGTGGGGGCTGGTTCCGGTGACCGATCCTGCCAAGCTAAAACGCATGCGATGCGCGTATCAGAGGGCAGTCGGCTACTATGTTGACGACAAGTGCCTGGACTGCTGTGGATTGGAAAAGAAATTCTTGGGTAAAACGTCGAAGGAGGTTCTTGTCATCGACCATCTCGGACATCCGATGCGAGACGCCTACGGCAAACTCCTTGAAGATCCCATAACGAAGCTGTCGTACTTGGTCGAAGTCGAGACCATGCAGGAAGTCGACGACGCAAATTCCGGAATTAGGGTTGAAGATCTCATTCCTAAAATAAGCGGATTCGACGGATCGTTCCTAGTCGATCCGACGACTCTCAGGCCGTTCATTGCAACCGAGGTTCAGCCAATCGATCCAAAACCGGAAAACAACAAGCCAACGACGAAAGTCTATGCAATACGCAGCAACAAAGATGGTGAGCCGCTATACAAGGTTAGAAAGATTGGGGAAAAAGGCGCTGCGATAAGCGTCGAACAGCATGACTGTAACGGTCCGTGCGCGCTCGAGTCGAATTGGTTCTGCGTTGGGTGTCGGCGAGATGTTCCGAAATGCTGCGATACGGTTTCGGGGCATTATTGCGGCACGTATGTGTGGGTCAACGGCACGAATCGCGAGCATTTAACGCGTCTTGTCTTGCAAATCTTGGATTACGCGGTGAATGATCCGCCGTCGTCGCCGAAGAAAACGGTTACCGCCTACTTAACGGCAGACGGACGCAATGCAACCAAGGATACGGCCGAACGTGTCGTAACGGCAGATGTGCCGCTGAGCGCCGCGATTGAGAGCATCCGCACGTTTGATGAAAAGATGCTCGCCGCGGAAAAGATTCACCGCGAAATCGTACGCCTTCCAGCAACGGATGAAGGAAAGTTTCAAGAGGATGTCCTCAACGATGAGCTAAAACAACTCGATGCTGCGGGCGACCAGAACTCGTCGATGGTCGTGCCGAATCCCACACAACAGGGCAGCCCCTTGAATATCTTCGACTTGAAACGTCAACTCGACTTCCAGACGCCGTCGCTGCCGTAGTAGTTGAGCGACAAGCGATTGCCGCGTTGGAATCGAGTTGCCTTGTCGATTCGAGGCAATCGCGACGCTCTAAAACCGATACTCCAGCCCGAAGTTCAGACCTTGCACCCAGAAGTCGGTCGTGACGAACTTTTGTTCGGGGCGGCCGGCGCCGACCGGTGTGCCGTTGGGCAGATACGTCGTGTTGATGTCGCGGTCGATTTGGTCGCCCGGCCGCACCACGTTGCTCCAATAGATGAACGTGTAGCCAAACGTCGCCTGAAGTTGGCTCGTCAGGTCGTAGCCGACCGACAGGCCCAGTTCCGGCATGATCGCGAAGTCGTCGCGATCCTTTTGGCCGATGTTCGTGTTCAATGCCAGCAAGCCGCCACGGTCGACGTCGCTTGCGCCGCCGGTGGTTGTGGTGGTCGAACCGCCCACGAACACGCGCGAATACGAAGTGCCCATCGCCAGCTTCATCAAGAAGTCGATCGACAGCCGACGGCGCTGGAAGTGCGTGGCGATTCCCAGTTCCGCGCCGTGAAAGTCGCTGCGCGTGTCGAACAGGTCGTACAGATCGATCGACGTCGGCCCGGCCGTTTCCAGCCGTTCCGTGATCAGCAAATCTTCCTGCAGCGTGGCGAAACGATAGCCAAACAGCAGGTCGACCGCGTACCAGCCTTGGCCGGCGCAGCCGGGTGCGATCGGGCCGGGTCGCGCGATCGAGCGGCGCAGCAGCAGTTCCGCGCCCTGAAAGCGGCTGGTGGCGTTGATGTCGATTTCGCCGAGCACCGCGCCGCCGGCGGCAATCACGCGCGCGTCTTCGCCGCCGGTGATCACGTTGTAAAACGGCCGCGCCAGCACCGGAGAACCGAAGCTGGTTTCGTTGAAACCGGCAGTCTCTTGTTCCACGAACAAGTAGTTCGCCTCGGCGCCCCAGGTGAAGCTCGGGTCGAGCCAGTAACCGCCGCTGAACCGTCCGCCCCAGCGCACGCCGTCGTGCAAGTTCTCGGCACCGAAGGCGGTTTTCGTGCCGGGCTCGCCGAGCACGCCCAGCGAGGCGTCGGTGCCGCGCGTTACGAGCGCCGGAGTGGAGCTGCCCCGCGTCCACCACAGCAACACGTCGCCCTGAGCCCACACGCGGCCGTCGTAATTCGGCAGCAGGCCGAGCCAATCGCCACCGCCGCCGAGTAGCGGCGCGTAGGGGTCGGCGTTGTCTAGGTTGCAACCTTCGGGGCCGCACGGGGCGCCCGAGGCGCGGTAATCGGGAATGCCGACAACTTCCTCGCCGATCGAGATCGAATCGCCTTCGTAGCCGGGTGGCATTTCCACGGCGGGTAGTTCTTCGTTCGGGAACGAATGCAGCGGGTTATTCGGTGTTTGGGCGAAGCGAACGGAAGCCCGCGGCGCGGTTCTCTGCGGGGCGCGGGCCGTACGTACGGCATCGCGGCGGTCGGGCGACCATTGCGGACGTTTGCCGGTCGCATCGGCTGCTGATTCGTGCTGCGCCCGCGCGGGTATCGTCGTCGCCAGCACGATGAGCAAGGCGGCCCAGGCGAGGCGCAGGCCGGCTGCCCAGCGGCTTGGCGAGAAGCGTTTCGTCGTGTTGCGTCGCGGCATGCGTGGAACCAGGAAACAGAATGCAAACGATCGAGCTACGGACCCGGCGCGCGGTGTCTGCGGCTCGTGTTGTTTTTCTTCGCGGGCGGTAACTACCGGAAATCGTCGATCGACTCAAGAGCGCTTGCCCATGCCGGGTTTGCCAGCAATGAAAGCACTTGCGTGGCCGGGCCGAGCCGGGCCGTCTCGCCGGTTACGACTTTTTCAACGAAATCCGCTCGCTGGCGAACTGGTGGTCGGCCGTGAACAGCCGCAGGAAACTGAGCACCACTACGCCGACTGTGCCCAGAGCTGTGGCCGAAGCGACGAGGAACATGATCACGATCTGGTATTTGACGGCCTGATTCGGTGTCATGCCGGTAACGAGTTGCCCGGTCATCATGCCCGGCAGGCTGACGATGCCGACGACCATCATCGAATTGATGATCGGAATCATGCCGGTGCGCACCGCTTCGCGCAGCGGAGCGCGGGCGGCTTCCCAGCGCGTGGCGCCCAAGGCGAGCATGGTTTCGACCTCGCCGCGGCGCGTGACCAGCGATTCGGTAAACGTGCTCAGCCCCACCGAAACGCCGTTGAGCGTGTTGCCCAGCACCATGCCGAGCAATGGAATGGCGTATTGCGGCTGATACCATTTGTCGATGCCTTGCAACACAGCCAGCAGCGCGAAGGCGGTTACGATCCACGCGCAGACCCAAACCGAAACCACTGTGTTGAGCCACATTCCGGCGTAGTGGCGCGCGTTGCGGCTGGCGGCCGTCAAGCCGGCGATCAACGTCATCACGCAGGCCAACGCTAGGACAACATACCACCGTTCCCAGCGAAACACCCATTCGAGCACCAGGCCCACGAGCAACAACTGCACGACGGTGCGCACGGCGGCGATCGCCAATTGCTTTTCCATGCACAGCCTCAGCGCAACTGAGATGACGCCGTTAATAACGATTAGCAGCGCCGCCAAAGCGACCTGACCGTAGGTAAGTTCCACGTAATTCGACATGGCGAGCCAGGTTCCCGAGAAGTGAACGTCGATAGCGAGCACGCGGCGGAACAAGCCGCCGTTGCGCCGAGCGCGGCGCGGTGCTGCCAGACATTCTACCGCGTTTTACGGCGGGGGTGGAATCGTGCGGATCAGTTGTGGGGCCCCGTCCGGGGCTTCGCACATGGCTGCGGCTTCGCCGCAAACTTGAAACGGACCGAGCGGAATGCCGAGCAGTTGCTGGCAGATGGGCGTAATGGTCATGGTCTTGCGGGCGACGACGCCGAAATTGCCCGATGTAATTTCCACTTCGTCGAACACGACGATCGACGTTTCGGCATCGACAAAACTCATCACACCCGTCACGCAACCGACCGGCGACCCGGCGAGCTGAAAGCACACGGTAACCGTCGTGCCGGGAAAATCGCCGCCGTGGTCGGCGTATTGGTTGTCGCCCGTGCCCGTATCGGGGCCCACCTGATCGGTATCGACACCGAATTCGAACTTGTCGGCCGACGGGCTGCCGATCGGCGTGCCGGCCTCGAACGCATCGGCGCCAACGCCCAGGAAATTGATTTGATAGGTCGACGACGTGGTGTCGTTGGCAAACGCCGGGCTCGCGGTGAAGTTGGCCACGCTCGTGCCCTGAAAGATCGGTTCGATGCCGTCGTTCTTGTCCGTGCCCACGCCCATGCCCGGCGGATTGCGCAGATCGAAGAACGGCGGATGCAGATCGACCGGTGCGGTGGTCGCCACGTTCAATTGCACCTGCGAGATTTCGAGGCCCGCTTGATTCGAGGAGAAATCGAAAACCGAAAAGGAGTAGAACCCGTTCTGCACGTCGTTCTTCGTATCGGCGTTGGTCAGCACTTGTACGGACAGGCTCACGAAGACGCCGCTGCCGCCAATGCCCGGGCTGGTGTCGGGATCGAAAATGTAAACCGGGCAGGAGACACTCGGTTCGCCTTCGGGGAGTGATACAGCGCCCAACACAATCTCGCCGTCGGGCGCCAGGTTATCGTTCGGCGGACCGCCTCCGTCGTTCAAATCGAGTTCCACCAGTTGACTGTTCACCGAATTGGCGCGGGCGTATTGAAAGGCGGCCAGTCGGGCGGCATTTGTATCCCCCGTTTCCTTCCATTGCTTGGCGCCGGCCAAGGCGGCGGCTTCGAGCGAGTTGTGAAGCTTGATCTGCGAAAGTTGCAGGTTGCCGAACTCCACCGAAAGGAACAACGCCAACACGAACACGGGAAACCAAATCAGCAGCCAGCCAACGGCCAGTCCGCGCCGGCCACTTCGGCGCATCGCCTTACGGCGCGCGTGCGGCAGGCAAACCGGTGATCGTGAATCGGCAGAGCGGCGCAGGTTCATGGCTCGTATTGCATGAGTGTGGAGGCCGAGATCACGCTCGCCGGATCGCTGATGTCGTAGCCGAACGTTGCGAGCAGGTTGGGCATCAATTCGGTCAAATGCGCGCACACGCTCACCCTGGTGTATTCGCCGTCGGGTTCGATAAACGTGGTTGCCGGGCACGTGCACGCGCCCGATTCGAGCACGATCGCCGGATCGCCCATCGGCACATCGACCGTATGTTCCAGACGAACCAGGCAAGCCGAAATGCCGTTGGCGGCCAGGTGTTGCTCGATCGCTTCTTCGACACTCGGCGGCACGGCCGCGGCCGGCAAGGCCGACTCCGACGCCGCCTCGGCCCCCACTCGCGAGGCGAAGCTCAAATGCTGCAGGTTGCCGAACAAAATGCCGAACTGCACGACGGCGAGCAAAAAGATCATCATTACGGGCAACACCAGGATCAGCTCGGCAAAATAGATCGCGCCGCGCCGCGCCCGCCTGCGAATCCAATTCGGCCGGGTTCGTCGCGGCGTGGAATACAAAGATGTGTGCCTGACCATGGTTGCCAAACCCTAGCTTGCGGAAGTTTTCCATACTATCATGCAGATTCATGCGAAGCCAGAAGATAGTTCGCCGGCGGGGGATTTGGTCATTCGCCGCCAGCCCCTTGTCATTCGTCAATCTCACTGAGTTGATCTGTTGAAATCGATGCTTCTGAAATCTCGATGCCGACCGCAGCGGCGCTCAGGACAACTGGCCGTGCAGGCGTTGTTGGTCATTCCCATTCTGCTGGCGATCACGATCGCGACCGTGGAGTTCGGCATCGTGCTCACGCTACGGCGCGTGGTGACCAGCGCGGCGATTCAGGCGAGCCGCGAGGCCGGCCAAGGCGCCGACGCCGACGAAGTGGCTGCCGATGTGGAAACCACGCTCGCCGCGTTCAACCTGGCCCTCGGCCCCGACCTGGGTGTGCGGCTCGAAGATCCCGAGTTGGCGATCGACGAAAGCCGCGGCCTGGCGTGCGACGCACCCGCCTCGGCGCTGTCGAACGGCCGCGTTCGCGTCACGGTCTGCGTTCCGACGGCGGGAACACCGGTCGTCGGTTTTCTCGAAGGCCTCGGCTACAACGGCGTGTTGGGCAACACGCTTACCGCCAGCGCGGTCGCGCAGAAGGAATGTCCGTAACCGGGGTTGCCGCGATCGCAATGGCCGCGGCGCCGCTGAATAGAGAACCGATCGCCACGGGCCACCACATGGGAATTCATCAAGAATTGTTGCCCGGTTTGGTTCGCAAGTGCGCGGCGATTCACCCGGAGTGCGCTGTCGTGCTCATTGGCAGTGTTGCCCGCGGTGCGGAGCGGGAGGGATCGGATATCGATCTGCAACTTCTCTTTCCTGGCGACGAACGCCCCGTGGGCGCGAGCACTTATGTTGCCGACGACAACCGTTGGCAACTTCAGTTGAAGGAGCAAGTGGAAGGCGTTCGCATCGACGTCGCCTGGGAAACCGAGCACGCGCTCTGGCAACGGTTGCGCAGCGACGAGGCGATTTCTTGCTGGCCTTTGTCGCGCGGCACGATCTTGCACGACCCGGCCGATATCGCCCGGCCGTGCCTGGAACTCGCGCGACAATGGTTCGCCGAACGCCCTGAGATCGCCGCCCGTTTCGAACAACAATACACGGCCGCCAAGCGGCAGCAACGGCTTCGCCGCGGCCAAAGCGACACGGTGTAAGCGTTTCACTTGCCCCACACGCAGCAATTCGCTGCCGACCTCTTGGAGCCTACTCCAGGCAAACTAGATTACCGAGCCGGTCTTTGCAGTAGAGGCGGCCGCCGGCCAGTACGACATGCGGCCAGGCATCGGCGCGAAAGAGCGGTTGCGAACTGGAAAGGATCTTCGCTTCGGTCGCACTGCGCTGGGCCGATTCGGCCAGTGTGAGTTTTCCCTTGCCGCTCATCAGAATCAGCCGGTCGTCGCCCGTTACGATCAGCGAGCCGGCATCGCCGTAGCCATCGTGCTGCCAAAGCCGCACGCCCGATTGCAAGTCGAGACAAAACAGCGACCGCCAGCACCAATAGACGTGGCCGCCGTGGACAACCGGTGTGCAAATGCTCGACGAATGCTTGGCGCGCCATAACTCCTGCGCACCTTGGCGCGTGATCTTCAGACAGCAAACGGCCGATTGATTGTAGCTCGACGTGAGCAACACCCGATCGCCGGCCACGGCGACCGAAGCAATGTTGTTTGCAAAGTCGGTGCGCCAGGGAAACGTGGCCAGCGTTTCGCCTTCATGACCCACGTCAAGACGCGCGACCAGCAGTCCGTCGAAATGCTGCACCGCGACACACGGCAAGCCTGCGACTGAGATCGGAACCGGCCCGCCGGTATGGCCGGCCGGAAACGTCGCTTCGCTGCGCCAGCGCGTTTTGCCGGTGCGCTTGTCGAAGGCGATGAGCGTGCCGGCATCGCCGCCGACCTCGACCACGAGCCAATCGCCTGCGACCAGCGGCGAACTAGTAAAGCCATAGTCGCGTCGGCCGCTGCGGCCGACCTTGGGCCGTTGTGGCGGATCGAACGCATCGTACAAATTGAGCGACCACGCGCGTTGGCCGCCCCGCGTCGTATCCCAACCGTTCAGCGCGCCGTCGGCGCCCAGTGTGAAGAGCAACCCGGTTGCCGGGTCGTATTCCGGCGTGGCGGTTACGCCGCTATAGAGCCCTTCGTCGCCGGTCGCCTTGCGGCCATAGCGGCGGGCGTCGTAGGCCTGCCGCCAACGCTGCTTTCCGCTGGCGGCATCGAGGCATACGAGCACATCTTGTTTCATGTCGCTATTCCAACCGATGGCGAACAGGGCATCGCCCACGACGATCGGCGACGACCCGCCTTCGCCCACCTGGGCGCGCCATCGTTCGCGCCGGCCGTTCCAACGTCCCTCTTCCCAACCCGACGACTCGGCTGTGTGCCCATTGCGCGTTGGCCCGCGCCAATGCGGCCAATCGTCGCCATGCGCGATGGCCCCCAGTGGGCCTAACATCAAGATGCCGATCCAAATGCAACGCCGGGTGCTCGTGTTGTTCATGGCTGCAATACTTCCACGAATGGATTCGCCCTGCGAAGCCGCCCCGCCGGTTTACGGCGTGCGCTCGGTGGTGGCGTCTTCGTTAGCGGAGTTCTCGTCGGCCTCGGCCTCGCTTCGCGTGCGCGACGCACGCCAGCGGCGGATGAGCCACAGGCCGACACCGAGGTAAACGGTCGAGACGACGATGAATCCGATCGCCCAGGCAACTATGTCGCGGATGATCGGGTCGGTTGATGGCATCAGCTTCGTCCGTGGATTTAAGGGAAGCCAGAACCCGCGCCGGCGGGCGGCCCGCTGCTGGCACGTCCGCATTGTAATTGCCGTGACGACGAAGTACAGACGGCCGTTGCGCCAGGTGAACTGCCAAGTCAATGGCGAAGGGGTCAGGTCCATGTTTTCGGCCGACGATTGTACGCACGTTGCATTCGTCACTCGCCGAAAAAATGGACCAGACCCCGACTTCGCAGTTCTCCTGGCCGTTGCGCCAATGGCTTTGTCGCGGTTGCTCTCTTCGACTATAATTCGCAATATCGTGCAGGGCCGCGCCGCGCGGCGAAAAAATCCGGTTTCAGGGAGAATTGTCGTTTGGATATTCAACGCAACCCGACCCGCAGCGTGCGGATCGGCGCCATCGAAATTGGCCATGCTCACCCCATCGCCGTGCAGAGCATGACCGCCACGCATACGCAGGATATCGACGCTACGGTAGCCCAGGTGAACGCGGTGGCCGCGGCCGGGGCCGACGTGATTCGTATCGCCGTCGACGGTCCGAAAGACGCGGCGGCGCTGGCCGAGATTCGCCGGCAAACTTCGGCCAACCTGGCCGTCGACTTGCAAGAGAACTACCGCATGGCCGAGTTGGTCGCGCCGCACGTCGACAAGATCCGCTACAACCCGGGGCATCTTTACCATCACGAACGCGAGAAACCGTGGCAGGAAAAGGTCGGTTACCTGGCGGCTGTGGCCCGCGATAACGATTGCGCTATGCGCGTCGGTGTGAATTGCGGCAGTGTCGATCCGGCGAAGAAGGAGAAGTACGACGAGTCCGACTCGATCACGCCCATGCTCGAAAGCGCCTGGGAGCATTGCGAGTTGCTCGACGAGATCGGCTTCACCCGCTATTGCGTGTCGCTCAAAGATTCCGATCCGCAAAAAGTGATCGAAGTCAATCGCCGTTTCGCAGAGCGGCGGACCGACGTGCCGCTGCATCTCGGCGTGACCGAAGCCGGCATGCCGCCCGACGGGATCATCAAAACGCGCATCGCGTTCGAGCAATTGATCGCCCGCGGCATCGGCGATACGGTGCGCGTGTCGCTCACCGTGCCCAATGCCCGCAAGCCCGAGGAGATCGCTGCCGGGCGCTCGATCCTGGCCGACATTGCCGCCGGCCGCGTGCGTTCGGTGGTCGACTACGGCCTCTCCACGCTCAACATCATCAGTTGCCCTAGTTGCTCGCGCGTGGAGAACGAAGCCTTCATCGAGCTGGCCCAGCAAGTGAAAGAAATGACCTCGTACGCCGCCGACCATGCGATTACGATCGCTGTGATGGGCTGCCGCGTGAACGGCCCCGGTGAGACCGACGATGCCGACCTCGGCCTCTGGTGCGGACCAAACTTTGTAAACCTGAAGCGGCGCAGCGAGGAACTTGGCGCGTTTCCATACGACGAAATCCTGCCGCGCCTCAAGGAAGAACTCGACGCATTGATCGACGCCCAAGCGGCCGCCGAAGCGTAAACGAAACGAAAAGCAGTCAACGGATTGACGGACCTTACGGATGGGGCACCTAATAAACGCATTTGCGAAC
>JAGQOS010000013.1 GCA_020427265.1 Planctomycetales bacterium | reverse complement strand
AATGCCCCGCAGCACGGCCCAGCGCGCGGCGCTGCGCGGCCCGTTACACGATGAGCATCGCGTCACCGTAACTGTAGAACCGATAGCGTTCTTCGCGGGCGATTTCATAAGCGAGCCGCATCAATTCGTCGCCACCAAAGCAGCGGACCAGGATCAAGAGCGTCGACTTGGGAAGGTGAAAGTTGGTGAGCAGGGCGTCGACGGCTCGAAATCGGTACGGAGGACGGATGAAAATATCGGTGTCACCGCTCCAGGCAGCCAGTATTCCATCGGGCCGAACCGCGGTTTCCAGGACGCGCACGGACGTGGTGCCCACGGCCACGATCCGCCCTCGTTCCTGGCGACAGCGGTTCAAACGCTCGGCCGTCTCCGCAGTGAGTTCGCCCCACTCTTTATGCATCGTATGTTCTTCAATCGCCTCCGCAGCAATCGGTCGAAAGGTGCCGATGCCAACGTGCAACGTCAAGTGGCAGATGTCGGTTCCTTTGGCCTCCAAGGATTGCAGCAGGCGATGGGTCAGGTGCAGGCCGGCCGTTGGCGCTGCGACGGCACCTGGCGATTCGGCATACACGGTCTGATAGCGATCGATATCGTCCGCTTCCATTTGGCCACCGCGAATGTAGGGTGGTAGCGGAACTCGGCCAACTTCGGACAGCAGGTCCAAGTGGGATTCAGTACGTGACGGTTTGGCGGCCCACACGCCTCCGCCCAAATTCGCGAGCATCTTGAGCTGCAGGCGATCCACCGATCGTCGATCGCGTAGCACAACCGCCTCACCGGCCCGCAGTTTCCCCCTGGTTTTGCTCAGCACCTCCCAAATTCCATGTTCATCGGCGCTCACGAATAGGCCGCTCCAGTGCCCGCCCGTCTCCTGGCGATACCCATCCAAGCGGGCGGGAATGACACGCGTATCATTAAGCACGACGCAGTCGGTGTCTTCAATGTAGTCCGCCAGGTCACGGACATGGGCGTGGTCGATCGTCTGTTGGCGTCGATCGACGATCATCAAGCGCGCGTCGGCTCGATTTGGCAAGGGATGCTGCGCGATCAGATCGGGCGGAAGGTCGAAATCATAGGCCGAAATATCGGTCATCAAAGCATACCGTTGTTGTACCGCTGAGGGGATGCTAACTTAGGACTCGTCCATCCTATCGAGCACGACTACCTTTTGAGTGTCATACCATGTTGCGTCTACCAACGACAAGCCGTGTCCTACCGTTACTGCTGGCCACGCTTGCTCTCGGTTGCTCGCCTGCCCAGCCTGCTGGAACGACTTCAGCGCACGACCCGGTGGACCTTACCTCCTCCCCTGCGACAAGTGCGGCTCGTCCGCGCCAACGCAGCTTTGGCTTCACCTACGCGGGCGCCGTTTCCCAATTGAAACCAGGAGCCAAAGCGCGCATCTGGTTACCGCTTGCGCAGTCCAATTCGTGGCAGCAGGTAACCGTGTCCAAGATCGAACTTCCGGCCCCGCACCAACAGACGACGGAGCCCGATTATGGCAATCAGATCTTGTTCTTTGAAGCGACTGCGGACGAGCAGGGCGAAATACCGTTTGCGATCACCTATCAAATCGTCCGCAGTGAAGTCACGCCCCGCAATGTGGACCTCGTCAAAGAGCCCGCTCGCTTCCTGCAAGCCGACCAATACGTGCCGATCGATAAGCAACTGCTCGACGCCGTTTTTGCGGGGAAGAAAAAACCGACCGGGACCACGCAAGAACAGGCTCGCCAATTGTACGAGGCAATTCTTGACCGCATGAAGTACGACAAACCCGCGGGAGGCCAATGGGGACGCGGCGATGCCGAGTGGGCCTGCAACTCGCGCTTCGGCAACTGCACTGACTTTCATAGTCTCTTCATGTCGTTATGTCGCGAATTGAAGATACCCGCGATGTTTGAGATCGGTTTTCCGCTACCCGCCGAGGACACCAGCGGAACGGTGGCCGGTTATCACTGCTGGGCGTTTTTCGGCGACGAGCGCTGGCAGCCCGTCGACATTTCCGAGGCCGACAAGCATCCGGAAATGAAGGCGTATTATTTTTCGAATCTCACGGCCGACCGGGTTACCTTCAGCACGGGCCGCGACATCACGCTTGTGCCGCCGCAAGATGGCGAGCCGCTGAACTATTTCGTCTATCCTTATGTCGAAATCGACGGTCGGCCCGCGGCCAAGGAGCAGATCGAGCCGGAATTTGCGTACCACGATCGATAATTTGCCTACCACGATCGATTCTGAAACAATACTCTGCGCGACGCTTGCCGCGTCGAACCCTGTATATTCTCTGCCGAGTCGCGATCCCGATGAAGTTTTTTCCCGTGTCAGTCCCGTTCGCCGTGCTCGCAGTCGTTGGCGTGTTTGGCGCGACCGGGGGCAGGGCGGATGAGGCTGCCGAACCGTCGGCCGTGCCACACGATTTGCCGGGCCTCGAGCATGTGTTGCATGCGGCGGGACGTGTCTTCTCGGGGAGCGAACCCTTGGGCAAAGAAGGATTCGCCACGCTACAGCGGCTTGGCTTCAGAACGGTCGTAAGCGTCGATGGCGCCGGGCCGGCGCTCGATCTGGCGCACAGGTACGGCCTGCGCTACGTGCATATTCCGATCGGCTATGGCGGCGTGTCGCGTCAAGCGGGCCGCTCGCTGGCTCGTGTCGCCGCCGATTGTCCTGGCAAAATCTATGTGCATTGCCATCATGGGCAGCATCGCGGTCCCGCGGCCGCCGCGATTGTTTGTCGCGCTGCGGGCGATCTCGACGCGTCGGGCGCGGTCGATCTACTCCAACGCGCGGGTACCAGCGCCGATTACGCGGGATTGTGGCGCGATGTAGCGAACTACCGATCGCCGGCCCCCGGTGAGACGTTGCCCAAACTCGTCGAACATGCGCAAGTCGCCTCGTTCGCAGCCGCCATGGCTGTTGTTGATCGCTACTACGACAACGTGAAACTGGTGGCCGCGGCCGAGTGGATGCGGCCGGCCGCGCATCCGGACCTCGAACCCGTGCAGACCGTGCTGCTGTTGCGCGAAAGTCTGCGCGAAGCAGGCCGGTTGAAGCCGGCATTCGCCGTCGAGACGGACTTTCCCGCTTGGCTGCGCCAATCGGAGAGTGTGGCGGCCGATATCGAAACGTCGCTGCGCAACGGCGATCACGCCACGGCCGGCCGAGAATTCGCGCGGCTCAAGCACACGTGTTCGCAATGCCACGCTAAATACCGGAATTGACCGGCGTTACTGATCGCGTTTCTTTCTGGTGTCGATGAGCACCGAGGCCAAGAGCACGGCGCCGAGCACAATCATTTGATTGAACGGGTTGACATTTGTCAGGTTCATTCCGTTCTTGATGACCGCGATAATGAAAGCGCCGATTAGCGTGCCAAACATGCGGCCTTGACCACCCATGATCGATGTACCGCCGACGACAACGGCCGAGATTACCTCGAGTTCGTACGAATAGCCGAAATTCGGATCGCCGGCCTTCAGCCGCGACGAAAGGACAATGCCGCCCAAGCCGGCCAGCGCGCCGCAGAGTGTGTAAACGGCCAGCAGCATCCGCTTTACCGGCACGCCCGAGAGCCGGGCGGCTTCTTCGTTGCCGCCGATGGCGTAGACATAACGGCCGAACACGGTGCGCGACATGACCACGTGCGCCACGAGATACAGCAGCGCCATGAGCAGCACGGGATTGGGGATCCCGAGCGTCTCCTTCTCACCGAGCCAGCCGAAGGAATCGGGCAGGGCGTTGATCGATTGCCCATTCGAGATTCGCAGCGCCGCGCCGCGCGCCATCATCATCATGCTGAGCGTGACGATGAATGCGGGAACCCGGTACCTGGTAACCATCAGCCCATGAAATGCTCCGGTGCCCGCGCCGCAAACAATGCCGGCCAGGCAGCCGACGACGACAATTCCGACACTGGCCTCGGCCCCGCCGCCAAAATCACGTACGAACAGCGCCGCCACGACCGAAGCCAGCGCGATCAGTGAGCCGACCGACAGATCGATGCCGGACGTGATTATGACCATGGTCATGCCGATGGCGATGATCGCATAGATCGACGATTGATTGGCGATGTTCAGCAGATTGCTGGTCTTCAGAAAGTCGGGCCAGTAGTAGGACGCGGGAACAAAGCACTTGTCGCTGCCGACCGTGGGAAACTGATCGTAGACCGTCCAGCGCGCCGTCACATTGTTGGCTGCGATCGCGTCGATGGCTGCGCCGGCTGCGAGCGCCTGTTCGATCGCCAGGCGGGCGTCGCTCGGCGCGCCGCCGACGTTCGCCAGCACCTGCAAGCCGCGCTCGCGCAACTCCTCTTCGGCTGCGGCAGCAAACGCCCGGTCTTCGTCGGTCTTCGTCGTGACGATCAACACGCTGGCGTCGGCGCCGAGGTGCTTGGCGATCTGCCGCGCCACCTGATATCCGGCATCGGCCCCGCGAGGATGCTGTTCTTTGTAAGTCAGCGCGCTGCACACGGTCGCCAGAAACAGCAGCACCAGGACCATGCCGTAGTCGCTGGCCAGCCGCGTGAGTTGTTTTCCATACCTTGCAGGCTGCGTCATGCTGATTGTCTCTCGACTGCGAGTGTCATGATTTGCTGCTGCGTTGCAGTGGCTACATCGTCAATCTCGCCGGTCACGCTTCCTTCGTGCATGACGAGAATGCGATCACTCATGCCGATGATTTCCGGCAGTTCGGAGCTAATCATCACGACCGCCTTTCCCTGGCTCGCCAGTTCGTTGATCAGCAGATAAATTTCGTATTTGGCGCCCACGTCGATGCCGCGCGTCGGTTCGTCGAAAATCACGACGTCCGCATCCTGCTGCAGCCACTTGGCCAGGACGACCTTTTGTTGATTGCCGCCGGAGAGGTTTTTGGCCAACTGTTCCTGATGCGGGATTTTGATCCGTAGCGTGTCGACAAATTCGGCCAGCCACTTTCGTTCTTGCGATTGCCGCACAAATCCCCACTGCGACAGTTGCGGAAGATTGGGCAGCCCGAAATTCTCTCGCACGGTCAACCCCAGCACGAGCCCTTGCGATTTACGATCTTCGGTCAGCAGGCAAATCCCCTCGCGAATCGCGTCGCGCGGACCGCGTAGGGTAAGTTGCTCTCCGTCGAGCGTGATTGTGCCCGACTCCATCCTGTCGGCGCCAAAAATCAACCGCGCAACTTCGGTGCGGCCCGAACCAATCAGTCCGGTGATTCCTAGTACTTCGCCTCGCCGTACGTGAAAGCTCACGTTGCGCACCGCGGCGCCGCGGCAGAGTCCTTCGACGACCAGACGGGGCTCACCGAGCGGATGCTGATGCTTGGGGAATTCCCGCTCGAGCGTGCGGCCGACCATCCACTCGATCAACTGCCCGCGATCGGTAGCGCCGATCGGCGCGTCGGCCACGTGCCGTCCGTCTCGCAGCACGGAGACACGGTCGGCAATGGCAAAAATCTCGTCGAGTCGATGGCTGATATAAATCACGCCGATTTGCCGCGCCGCCAGTTCGCGAATGATTGCGAATAAATGCTCGATCTCGCGCGGGGCGAGCGTGGCCGAAGGTTCATCGAGCACCAGCAAACGCACATTATGCGAGAGTGCCTTGGCGATTTCCACAAGTTGCTGCTGGGCGATCGAGAGCCGGCGGCAGGGAACATCGAGCGGCACGCTTGCGCCGATGCGCTCGAACAGCGCTTGCGCCGCGCGGCGTTCATCGCGCCGGCGGTCTCGCCCGAGCGAGGGTTCGCGACCAAGAAAAATATTTTCCCAGGCCGTGAGTTCCGGAATCAGGTTGAATTCCTGGTAGATGACGCCGATGCCGGCGCCAATGGCCGCTGCCGGGGTTTCGAACCGCGCGGCTTCGCCGGCGAGGACGATGTCGCCGCGGTCGGGTTGCAACGCGCCGCCGAGCATTTTGATGAGCGTGCTCTTTCCGGCTCCATTTTCTCCCAACAGCGCCAGCACTTCGCCAGGCTCGAGTCTTAGGTCGACGCCGTCGAGCGCACGCACGCCAGGAAACGATTTCTCGATCCCGCGCATTTCAAGCAGCGGCGCGGTGTTCGCGGGCTGGCGGACCATGGCGAGGCTTTACTTGGCGAGTTCCGGGTCGGTTTCGGCGTCCTTCTTGTAGTACAGCGCCGACGGAATTAACTCGATTTCGGGCACCGCCTCGCCGGCGAAATGCTTGACGATCATCTCAATCGTCTTCTTGCCGATCTTATCGGGAAACTGAACTGGGTCGCACAGGATCTTTCCCTCGAGGATGGCTTCCTTGCCCATGGGCTGTCCGTCGAAGGCGATGAGCGTCACCTGGTCTTCTTTGCCCGCTGCTTTGAGCGCTGCGTAAGCCCCGAGCGCCGAAGGGTCGTTGATGGCGAAGATGGCGGCCAGATCGGGATTCGATTCGATGGCGTCTTTGGCGGCCGTTTCGCCCTTATCGCGCAGGCCACTGCCGTCGAGCGTCGCCACAATTTCGATTTTCGCGTCTGAGGATTCGTCGTTGTGCTTGTCGATGACTTCGAGAAAACCTTGGACTCGTAACTGGCACGACTCGGCTTGCGGAAAATGCAAAATGGCGACCTGGCCACCGGCCTCGCCTAGCAGATCGACCATGGCTTTGCCGGCCAGCTTGCCACCCTGGTAGTTGTCGGTAGCGATGTGGCACACGACCTTGCCTTCGCCGCCGTCGTATTTGATGTCGTTGGTAAAGACGGGGATGCCCGCGGCGTTCGCCTTCTTGATCGCCGGGCCGATAGAGCGCGAATCGCAAGGATTGAGTACGATTGCCGCGACACCTTTAACGATGAAATCGTCGATCTGGTCGGCCTGCCGCTTGACGTCCAAATCGCCGGAAACGACGAGCACGTCGTAGCCGTGCTGGGCGGCCTCTTGGGTCATGTTGTCGGCGATCACTTGGAAGAAGGGATTGGTCAGCGTCAGGGCCGAAAAGCCGATCGTGCCGCGTTTGGCTTCAGGCGTGGAAGCGTTCGACGGCGAGTCGGGCGAATTGGAAACGCCGCAGCCGAGGCAAATGAGAAGCGATACAATAAAACCAAGTTGACATCGGCATTGCATGCGACGTACCTCGTCAGACGTTGGATCGTGAAACAGAGCGTGCCGAACGACGACAACCTTATGTCGTGGCGAATCAGAAATTCTGACACGTCGCGCCGCCGAAAGCAACCGAGCGCACGCGAGTTACTTGGAATTGCCGCCTTGGCCGAACTGGCTCAGGTCGAAGAATCGCGCGTCGTCGACTTCTACGCGATTTGTGGCGCGCCAAAAGAGAATCTTGCGCGCTGCGGCTTGAGACTGCGGTCCACCGATGCGCGTTTGCCGCCAGAGTCGCGCGTCGTTGCCGCTGCGTCCTTCCAGCACGAGAAGCTCCTTGGCTTGCGCATAGGACATGCGATCGGCCCGAGCCGTAAATGACTGCCCTTCGACCAGCGCGTCGTCGAGGGCTTCGAGTTCCAGTGTGCTCGGCTGGTCGGCCGCGGCGGCCGGCATGTCGCGTACGATCAGTTTTTCGCACGAGAGCAGAATCGTCGCTGGATCCAGGCTCTCGATCGTGCGACTCTCCAACGTGTCGCTCCAGGTCGCAACCGGACCATAAACGGCGCGAACCTGCCTCTCGAAGGCCAGTTCGCTTTGTCGCCGTCGGTCGACGAGTACGCCGGCATTGCCCACGATCCGGCCCGCAAAATCGACGCGTAAGTAATCCAATGCGCCATCGTTTGACGCGGCTACGCCGTTCGTGGCTCCAGCGGCCAGCGGCAGCGAAACCGCTTGGCGACTGCTGCGCGGCCGCACACTCGATACCCAGCCAGGGCCATCCGCTTCGACATTGCCGGTGCTCTGATTGATTCGCAGGGTTTTGGACATCATGCGTTCGAGCGAAGGCGACTCTGGATGATTCATGGCGCGGTTTTCCAAATCGACGCCGCCGCTGCAGTAAACTTCCTGCAACTTGGCTTGCTGCGCGCCGCCTTTGCCGGCGAAGCGGATCGGTTCGGTTAACGTGGCGTCGAGTTGAGCTGTTCGTAGCCATTGCGTTTGACTGGCGGCCACCACGTTGTCGGTGAAACGGGCCGTCAGGCCGTCGAAATTCATTTGATTCTGCCAGGTGATCTTCATTTCCTGGCCTGCCGAAACAGTCTGGCCCTGTAGATCGCGACTGATCGGCATTGTCATGACGCCGGCGCCGGCAACCCAAACACGATTTTCTTGCTGGTTCAGATGGATCGACGGACCGGCGAGCGTCATCCCGCGCGCTTCCAGATGTGCTTGTGAGCCGATCACGTCGATCCGCGCAGCGGGCGTGTCGCCGTTGGATACCTGCAAACGTGAGCCGGTGACTCGCAAGGGAATCTCACTGCGATCGGCGCGGGCCAACTCGCGGAATGTTACATCTTCGTCGACGGTGATGTCGGCAATGCCAGTTTTGCCTTGGCGATTGACGATACGCAGCCGCATTAAACGCCCGCGAATGTCGTATCGGCTTTCCGCTTCACCGGTGACCGATGGCAGAAAGGAACTTTTGGCTGAGGTAGCCGGCTGTGGTCGGACGGCGACCAGGGCCGAAGCTGGCTGCCCGGTGTTTTGCGTTGCAGGGCGATCGAGCGAGTTCGCCTGCGGGAACTGAGGTCCCTCGTCGATGGTTTCGAACCAGGCTTCCAGCCGCGCGACACCGCCGGTCAAATTCGGTGAGTTGATGGCGACCGAGCCTTGCGCCATCATGCGATCGGGTTCGATCCGGAATCGCGACGACTTGTCTGGCCGCGTTGCTTCTTTGGTCTCGGTTAGCCAGACGAACATTTCGTCGGCGGCGATTTGTCCCATCCCGTCGAGCGTCGCCAGCGGTCGTCCAGTGATGGTTGCCAGCGGGGCGCCGTCATGACGCTCCAACTCCAAGTGTTCTTGCCATTGCAGATCAAGCTTGCGATTCTCGTCTTTTCCTACGGCGGCGCGCAGCCACCCGGGTCCGCTAGCCCACAGGCTGCCCAGGCGGCCCGATTCTTCGTGCATCGTGTATTCGAGGGCCGGGGCGTGAATTTCGTTGCCTTGCTGCAACAGCATGACCTCGTCAGAACCGCGGATGCTCACGGTTTTTAACTCGAGATCGCAACGCAGTTGCTGACATCGCGCATGCACGCTGCTCGACGGTGCGCGAACGATAACCGGGTTGCCGCGCGCCTCGATGTGCCGGGCCTTGAGCGGAATCGACCGTCGCTCGATCGACGTGGTCTCCTCGCGTTTGTTCGAATCCTGCTTTTCGCGACGCTCGAACTGAATCGCCAGCATCTCACACGTCAACTGATCGCTCTCGGCCTCGAACACTGGCCGCACCACGTCGACCTGATCTTCGAATGTGGCGATAAACTTCATCAGATCGAAATGAAACGACCCGCGGCAGGCGATCTCAACGGGTGCGCCCTGCGCGTCGTCTTGCGGTCTTGGCTCGCCCCCTGGCAACAGGCCTTGTTGTGGCAAGTCGATATGCATCTGCACGCTGTGCATCAATTGCACCGATTGCAGATTGCCTAGCGGCGTCGCCTCGGCCTGCGCGTTATCGTTCGCAGCGATGCGAATTTCTAGCTCCTCGCCATGGCCATGATTGGGGCCAAGACGAAACGCCACCGACTCGCGTGTCCAAATACGCGAATCGGTCAATTGTACATTCTTCGTGCGAATCAGGAGATCGTCTTCCGGTCCCGGATTTTCCATGCGGCTATGGATGGTCACGTCGCCTTTGAGCAGTCCGTGCTTCAGTTTGCCGATGCGCGCCTTGGCCAGGTTGAGCTTTTCCGAAAACTGCAATGTCGCACCGGCCGGCGCGTCGAGAATAATGGCATGTTGGTCGTCCGCGCCAGCCGTGGGGCGTTCGGCGGGAAGGAAGAGCAGCAGGCACGGTTGCAGTTCGATGCGGTCGCCATGAGTCGCGAAGTCGCGAATCAAGAGCATGAACTCGTCGGATTGCAGCACCTTGGGATTCTTGCGCGCCCAGTGGTCGGCGGGAAAGTAGGGGGCCAGCAGGCGGTCGTAGCGTTGGGCGACACCGTCGGCCCACTCCCTTTCGCTGTCGGTCAGGCTTTCGCCTCCCTGCGCCTTGGCCTCGGGCTCGATCCACGGAACCGCCAGCAGCGCATAGGCGAAATACGCGGTGGTCACCGCGAGCAGGCTCGCCACA
The DNA here is from genome assembly GCA_020427265.1 of Planctomycetales bacterium. Lineage (GTDB taxonomy): Bacteria > Planctomycetota > Planctomycetia > Pirellulales > JAGQOS01 > JAGQOS01. The sequence goes on along the minus strand of JAGQOS010000013.1, from coordinate 14,622 downwards.
CTACGCACGATTCTAGCGGTCACGAAACTCGCCTACGCTCCGAATTTTTGCATCAGGTCGTCCCAACGCCGCTGATTTTTCAGCACCACTTCAATGACTTCGCGCACCGCGCCGCTGCCACCGGGCAGGCTGGTGGTATAGTCGGCGACTCGACGGACCTCTTCCGCTGCGTCGGCTACGGCCACGCCAAGCCCGACTTCGCGGATGGCGGCGATATCGGCCAGGTCGTCGCCGATGTAGCAAACGGCCTGTGGTTCGAATCCCAGCGACTCGGCGATTTGGCAAATGGCGGCTCGTTTGTCCTGCACGCCTTGGCGCACGATTTCAATGCCCAACTCTGAGGCGCGCAATTGCACGACGTGCGACGTACGGGCCGTAACCAGGCCCGATTGATAACCGGCCCGGTGCCAAACCTTGAATCCCGTGCCGTCGCGCACGTGAAACACCTTGGTTTCGATTCCTTCGTTGTTGAAGATCAGGCCGCCATTGGTCATGACGCCGTCGACGTCGGACAGGAGCAAGCGGATCGCCTCGCAACGCTGATTCAGTTTCATGGCTAGGCCGTGTTGCCGGGTTGAATTTAGATCGCGCCGTCGAACGTTTAGCGAGCCCCCGGGCCTTGATTGCTACGCAGCGTTGGCACGAATGGTTCGGCGGGCGGGTTAGTCGTGGGAAAGTCGTGGAAACGGCACAGTGGCCGGTGGATGGTCGTCGCCGTGGGAACTTGTATTTGTATCCGTGGAGGTCGCGGTCTGTTCGTCGGGAAAGAGTCCGGCGATATCGGTGATATCGAGCATGCCCAGCGGCCGTTGTTCTGAGTCGACCACGGGCAATTCGCTGAATTTGCGAGTCGAGAGAAGTTCGATCGCATCGTTCAAAAGCACGCTGCCGGCGATCGTTGTGCAGCCGCGCGACATGACTTCGGCAATGGGGCGGTCGATGGCGTCTTCCCGACGGCCTTCGAAAAGCCGGGCCAGGTCGCTATCGGTAAAGATCCCCGTTAGGCGGCCGTCGTCGTCGGTGAGCATGATCGCTCCACTACGACGACCGGGTTTCGCGCACGAGACGAGCACTTGGCGAACCGTGTCGCCTTGATTGGTCACTCGACATTCAGCGAGCGGCCGCATGTGCTGCTCGACCTTGCTCAGCTTGCGCCCCAAACTGCCACCTGGGTGAAAACGGGCAAAGTCTTCGGCGCGGAAGTTACGCAATCGGCTGGCTACCAACGCCAGTGCGTCGCCGAGGGCAAGCATGGCTGTCGTGCTCGTGCTTGGCGCCAGGCCCAGCGAACAAACTTCATCGAGCGTTCCCAGCGGCAGCACGACCCGGGCGGCGCGTCCTAGAGTACTTCTGCGGCTGGCCGTGATGGCCAGGATTTGCGCGCCCAATTGCACGATCGTGGGCAACATCCGCACAACTTCTTCGGTTTCGCCGCTCTGCGAAAGAATCAGTAGCAGGTCATCGCGGTGAATTTTTCCCAAATCGCCATGATACGCTTCGGCGGGATGTAGAAAGTGGCTGCGCGTACCGGTCGAGGCCAGTGTGGCGCTGATCTTCTGCCCGATTAGCCCCGCCTTGCCCATGCCCGAAACAAGCACGGCGCCTCGGCAAGCATTGAGCAGCGCCACGGCATCGCAAAACGTGCTGTCCAAATGCTCGGCGAGCGTTTCCAGTGTCTTGCCTTCCAAGGCGACGATCTCGCGGCCGTAGCGCAACTGTTCCGCCGCGGTCAGTGTCTCCGAAGTCCGAATGGCCGAAGCAGACATGCGTATTCATCCTTGATTTTGCGGAGCGAAGCGTCGCTCGTTCGAGCCGAACTTAACCGTCGCGTAGGCTGCGGCGATTTTCCGACCGTTTCTCGACGAAACGACGCCATACTTTCGGCCGATCCGCACTAGCGAACATCCATGCTCGTGAGCGAATCGATTCGAGCCGAATCTCGTTCGGTTCTGGGGCCCGTTTCGAGCGGGTGGGGATTGTAGCTATGGCCCCGCGATGAGGCAATGCGAAGCTACCGCGAGTTGTGGGAAACGGCTGCATGGGCAGCAACGTTTTCTCCCGGATTTTTTCGACGAAACGATGCGACATTGCCGCTCATCACACAGCAACACGCCAAGCGCGCTGCTGGCAATGCTGGCACGGCGCAATCGTAGCGCTTGCCTTGTGGCGATCAACTCAATTGCGCGAAGCGAGGACGTTGGTTGGCTCGGTTAGACGGCCGCTGCGCCGCACAGCAGGCTCTTGCCGGTCGACTCGAGGTCGTCGCAGGCCTCGCCCACGCGGGCGGCCATCGATTCCTCTGCCGCCTTGAGGTACGAACGCGGGTCGTACTTTTTCTTGTTGCCGACCTCGCCTTCGACCTTCAACACTTCGTCGTAGCTGCGGAACATGTGATCGACGATCGGCCGAGTGAAGGCGTACTGGGTATCGGTGTCGACGTTCATTTTGACCACGCCGTAGCCCAGCGTTTCTGTGATCTGCGACTTCTCCGAACCGGAACCGCCATGGAATACGAGGTAGAACTTGGCCGCCGGTCCAAACGCCTCTTTGATGGCATCTTGGCCTTGCTTGAGGATTTCCGGGCGGAGTTTCACCGCGCCGGGTTTGTACGACCCGTGTACGTTGCCGAACGTTGCCGCGAACATATAAGTGCCGTCGATCGTGTCCATACGGCGGAAGACTTCGACCATGTCTTCGGGTGTGGTGTAGAGCTTTTCGGCCGGCGTATCGTGGCTGCCGGCAGCGCCGTCTTCTTCGCCACCGACGACACCAGCTTCGATTTCGATCATCATGCCAAGCTTGGCGAGACGTTCGTAAAGCGGCACGGAGAGATCGAGATTCTCATTCAAGGGCAGGGCCGAGGCATCGACCATGTGGCTGTTGAACAAAGGCGCCTGACCGTTGGCGACGCGCCGTTCCGACTCTTCGATCAGCGGCACCAGAAACGAATCGACCGCCTTCGGTTGGCAATGATCCGTATGCAGGGCGATGAGCACGTCGTAGCGATCGGCAACGCGGTGGATGTGCTCGGCAATTGAAATCGCGCCGAGTGGTTGATCCTGTACAGCCAGACCCGAGGCAAACGCGCCGCCGCCGGTCGAAACTTGGATGATGCCATCCGACTTCTTGTCGGCAAAGCCCTTGAGGGCCGCATTCGCCGTGACCATGTTCGAAACGTTGATGGCCGGGTAGGCATATTTTCCTTCAAAGGCGCGTTGCAGCATGTCGCGGTATTGTTCTGGTGTGGCGATCGGCATGGGATTACCTCGTGTGTCGAATTTTCTGGTTCCGGTTTGATTTAAACTCGCCGCGATACCGGCGAGGAGACGTTTTTCGCCTATCTTTTACCAAGTTGACTCGTTACGCCCAGGGGGCAAGATACGAGGCCAGTACTGCCATTTCGCAGCGAGACTGCGTATTGGCAGGTGGGCGTCGTTTGCCGAATGCAGCCACACGCGGATTGGTGGAAACGGCCTCGATTCTCGGCTGCATCGGGCGGGAATCCCCGGAAAGAACGCCAAAAACGACGACTTCGGGCGGCGAAGGTTGGGGGGCGACGCCGCTTTATTCTCCTTCAGCAAACACATCGGGCGCGGGAGTTTGCGCCAGGCGGATGATAAGCAACTTCTCCACCCGGCCTTCGGCCGCCGATTCGGTAAAGAAGTGATAGCCCAAGTTCCCGGTCGACTGGCCCGCGCGACCAACAACGAGCATCTGCCCCGGACCGAGCGCGGCTTGCGTACGCAGTTGTTCGTAGGTTTCCCGATTGCGGGTCATGTCGAGTCGCAGGATGCCGTCTTGTCCGGTCCATTGCTGCTGCGGTTGCCCATGGTGCAGTTCCGGCGCCAACGTCAGAAGAATGTGCGCGCCGTCGCCCGGCTGCGCTTCGGTGGCGAAGAGCGGTTGTGCTTCGCGAAACGTTCGGCCCGCAACACTGCCATGCTCAATTAGCAGCAAGGGAATTTCCTTGGCGACCGGCGCGGCGATGATTTCGCCACGCCTGCCCATGCGCAGTTGTAATAGCCGTTTCGCCACACGCGGCTCGTGTTCGAGCGGAACGCCTTGTTGTTTCTCTTGAGACGATGGGGCCTGCTCTGTGAGCTGCAGAATCTCCGCCAGGGGATCAGGAATTTGTGGCCCAACCAACCCGGCGCGCATGCCGTTGCGAACGAGTTGCCGTCGTGTTTTGCTGTCGATCTGCTGTTCGTCGACAAGCGTCCATAGTCTCTCTTTCTGCTCCACAAAGTCGCAAGGAAGACTCGCGAAGAAGATTTCCAGTGTCACGCTGTCATCGAACGTGGACGCGGGATGCAAGAGCGTGTCGGTGTTGACCTGTTCGGTTCGCGGCGCGAAGACGCCACACCCGGTGCTCGCGCAGAGAATACACAGCAGCAACGGCCGCGCGAACAAATGGCGCGGGGGCAACCGGCAAGTTGTCGAAGTCTGGCGATGCAAACGAGTTCCACCACGCCTGGGGTTCGTGACAAGGGCGAGGTAAAGTAGCTCTGCCGGGAATACGTGTCAATGCAAACGCATGCTAGCAGTGCTGCGGCAAAGACCAGGCAGTACCAAAACGACGCCGCACTTGCCAAGCCGCCAATCAGGTGACCGGTAGCAGTTTGGGATGCGGGATCTTCGTGCCGTAGACACCGCCGAACTTCTGTTCCAATTCGCGAAAGGAAAAACGGAGAAACTCGTAGAGGGCCGGCGAGGGTGTGAGTTTCCACCAGCGATCTGCGATCGCATCGACCTGACGATCGTACGACGATTGGCGACCACCGTGGGCATAGCAACGTCCGTGGAACCGCCGCAAATCGCCATCGAAATGCGGGCTGATGTGCCACAACTCGTGCACGATGGTGGCGACCTTTTCCTGCAGTGAATGGTTCTGAAACCGGGGCAGATAGAAGCTGATGATGTAGAGGATCTCGACGCCGTTTTCGTCGTAGAGTCGCTGCACGGTATACTCGCGGCCTCTCCGACGCGTTGTCAGCGAGCCGTGCTCGAAACGCATGGGTGTGGTGGTTGCTTGAATGCCGTGGCCGTGCCGATTGCGCGCCTGTGTGAATGTGATTGCAACTCGATCGAGGTCGATGTGCGCGAGGTCGGGGAGGCGAGCGACCATGTCCGCGCACAGATTGCGCATCTGCGCTGTAAAGTTGAAGCCGCGTATTTGGCGTTGCTTCGCGCTACGTACAGACATGGGGATCTCCGTTTCCCCCCGTTGTAGTTCGAGTCGAACTTGACTGAAGCGATTTCGGCGCCGTCATTTCGAGTGATTGTCCGACGAAACGACGCTACGCTTGCGTGGGACGCGGACCGCTCGCCGCAACCTTCGTTGCCGACCGCGATGCCGGCGCGTCTAAGACTTGGCGTCGGCGTCGTCCCCGGGCGTCTCGTCGGCAGACGTTTCCTCGGTCGCCGAATCTTCTTCGGTCGAGGCCGTCGGCGACTCATTCTCGGTTGCTTCGTCTTCGACTTCCTCGGTCTGATCTTCGAACGAAGGTTTCGGGGCACTGACCTGCTTGACGCGGTCGTTCTCGCCTACGAACTCAAGGATGGCGCGCGTGCCCGCATCGCCGAGCCGAGGCTTCGCCAATCGCAGGATACGCGTATATCCGCCGTTGCGATCACGGAACAGCGGCGCCACTTCGTCGCACAGCACGGCGACGGCCTGTTTGTCGCCAAGCAATTGCAGCAAACGCCGGCGGGCGGCCACAACCGGACCTCGCGCCGCACACCATTTCTGCCAGTTGTCGCTCTTCCGCCAGGCGCGCCATTGATCGGTATTACGTTCCGCGTCGGTCTCGAACTGCTCAGCGGCCTCGGCCGCGACCAGCGCCTTGCGGGCGATCGTCACACATTTTTCAACGAGCGGACGCACTTCCTTGGCTTTGGCGATCGTGGTAATGATCCGGCCCTTCACCTTGGGCGCGTTGTCGTCGAACTCGGCGTCGCGGTGCGTAAGGAACAACGCGCTGGCGAGATTCTTTAGCAGCGCGCGTTGATGGCTTGGATTACGGCCAAGCTTGCGGCCTCGATTACGGTGTCTCATGGCAGTGGTCTTTTGTGCGATGTGTCAGTGGATGAGTGAGCGAATTCCAGCCCGTTAGCGATTCATGCCGGCGGGAACACGCATCCCCAAATGCAGGCCCATTTCGGCCAGCTTCTGTCGGACCTCGGTCAATGTGGTTTCGCCGAAGTTGCGAACTTCGAGCAATTCGTCTTCGCTACGGCTGACCAAGTCGCGAACGCAAGCGATGTTTTCCGATTCCAAGCAATTGGTGGCCCGTACGGAGAGGTTCATTTCGGCCAGGCTCATGTTCAGCTTGGCTTCGATCGCGGCATCGGTCGTGGGGCTGCCCGCCGTGCGATCCTGGGCATGTACGAGCGAACCGAGTTCGCTGTATTGCAGGAACGGATTCAAGTGCTTGCGCAGAATCTTGGCCGACTCGACCAGGGCCATTTCCGGTCCGATCGAACCATTGGTCCAGATTTCGAGCGTGAGCTTGTCGTAGTTCGTCTTTTGGCCGACGCGAGTCTCTTCGATGTCGTAGCGGACGCGAACCACGGGGCTGAAGACCGCGTCGATCGGGATGATGCCGATCTCTTGAACGTTGGGGCTGTGCTCGCTAGCCGGAATGTAGCCGCGACCGTTCTCTACCACCATTTCCATGACAAACGGCACATCGTCGGTCAACGTGGCGATCACGTGGTCTTTGTTCAGCACTTCCACGGCGTCGTCGGTTTCGATATCGGCCCCGGTGACATCGCCCGACGTATTCTTTTCAACGCGAATCACTTTCGTCGCTTCGCTGTGACTCTTCACGACGAGCGCTTTGACGTTCAGCACGATGTCGGTCACGTCTTGCAGCACGCCCGGAATCGTTGTGAACTCGTGCTGGGCGCCATGGATTTTGATCTGCGTGATCGCGCTACCCTCGAGACTCGAAAGGAGGATACGACGCAAGCCGTTGCCCACGGTAACGCCGAAACCGCGCTCGAACGGCTCGGCGACGAATTTACCGTGTGTCTCTGTTAACGAATCTCGATCACAGGTGACAGCGCTGGGGAGTTCAAGACCTCGCCATCGAATATGCATAAGTGTCCTCCGTCAGGGACGCTTCGTCGCGAGCAAAAGGGAACGCGCGAGGCGGATTTATGTGGTCGCAATGGGTCGTTTTTGATTTCGTACTAACGCGAGCAAAGCTCGATGATCAGTTGGGTTTCCACGGGGATCGATACGTCTTCCGCCTCGGGAAGACGCAGCACGTGGCCCTCGGGAATGTCGGCTTCGATCACCGACAGGAAGTCGGGAACTTGCCGTTGTTGTTCGGCCTGATTGGCCCGGACGAGGTCCAGGCTCTTGGCTCGGTTCTTCACGCGGATGATGTCGCCAGGTCGCACCTGATAGCTGGGAATGTCCACGCGATGACCGTTGACCGTGATATGGCCATGATTGATCAGCTGGCGGGCCTGAGCTCGGCTCTGGCCGAAACCCAAACGATGCACGACGTTGTCGAGCCGGCGTTCGAGAATGCTCATCAACGTGTCGCCGGTATTACCCATGGCGCGCGCCGACTGTTGGTAGTAGCGGCGGAATTGGCGTTCCAGCACGCCGTAGTAATGTTTGACCTTCTGCTTTTCACGCAGATGAATGCCGTAATCGGTTTGCTTGCCGCGGCGGAATTGCTGTACACCAGGCGGCGAGTCGCGCCGCTCGAACGCGCATTTTGGCGTATCGCAGCGTGTACCTTTGAGAAACAGCTTCATGCCGTCGCGGCGACAGAGGCGGCAGACGGGTCCGTTGTAACGAGCCATGTGTTTTTCTGAGTCCTAAATACGACTGACTTGGTAGGGCGATGTTGCGGGCGATGGAATACGCAATGCGGACTAGACGCGGCGCTTCTTGCGCGGACGGCAGCCGTTGTGGGGCAGGGGGGTTACATCTTCGATCGACTTGATCTTCAGGCCCGCCGCTTCCAATGCCGTGATCGCGCTCTCGCGACCGCTACCAGGGCCCTTCACTTTGACATCCACTTCCTTCATGCCGCTCTTCTGAGCTTTTTCGGCAGCTTGTTGGGCCGCACATTGGCCGGCGAAAGGCGTGCTCTTGCGGCTTCCCTTGAAGCCGCTCGTGCCAGCGCTGGCCCAACAAATTGCGTCGCCCTTCGTATCCGTGATCGTGACCGTGGTGTTGTTGAACGAAGCCTTCACATGAACAACACCCACGGCTACGTGGCGACGGACTTTCTTCTTTTTGGAGGAACTCGATTTTGCCACGGGATGGCGACTCCTGTTTTATATGCTGCGTGAAACGTTGAATGCGGGATGTTGAAAGGTCGAGTAACAAGCCGTGCTGCGTTCCACGCAGCTACCAGCCCAGCCGAAAGATAAACTAGCGCAGATCCTTCACGCCCTTCTTGCCGGCAACCGTCTTCTTCGGGCCCTTACGCGTACGCGCGTTCGTGCGTGTTCGTTGGCCGCGCACCGGAAGTCCACGACGATGTCGCAACCCGCGGTAGCAGGCGATGTCGCGTAAACGGCTGATGTTCTGAGCCACCTGGCGGCGAAGCTGACCTTCGACCACATAGTCTTTGTCGAGCAGCGCGGCAATTCTCGCCACTTCGTCTTCCGTCAGGTCGCGCGCCTTGGCATCGCCATTGATCCCGGCGGCATGGCACAGATCGCGCGCTGACTTCGGCCCGACTCCGTACAAGTACGTAAGCGAAACAACAGTCTTACGATCGGGTGGAATATCGACACCGAGCAGACGTGGCATTTTCTTGACGCTCCTGGTTTATTCGACCCACGAGCAATGCGTGGGTGGCTTATTCAAAAGTCTTTGTTTGTATGGGTTTAGGGTCGGCGGATTAGCCCTGGCGCTGTTTGTGCCGCGGGTTGTCGCACACAACGCGAACGACCCCTTTGCGTTTGACCACTTTGCACTTGTCGCACATCCGCTTCACGCTGGCTCGAACCTTCATCGTTCACTCTCAATTCGTCGCTCAGGATAAATGACCTGGATAGAAACGCTCCAATATACTGCTGTCGCAGATGGTGGGAAAGTCCTGTTGGCACAATTGTTGCTACGTTGGCTCGGTAAGGCTCCAACCCGCCAAGTAAAGGAGGTTTAGCATGATGGGCCCGACCAGGCATACGTTCTAGGTCGCTGTATTCTTGCGTAAAATGCCTAAATTCTCTTCTTCCGGTGTTGGGCCAACGGTCAGCGGCTGAGGGCCTTCCTCGGTTATCGCAATCGTGTGTTCAAAATGAGCACTCGCTTTGCCGTCGAACGTGCATTGCGTCCAGTGGTCGGGCATGCTTTTGACCCGCTTCGTGCCGATATTGACCATCGGTTCGACGGCAATTACCAGGCCTGGCTCGATCGGAAAATCGCCGCTGGCACGCAGCGTCTTGTTGACGAAGTTGGGAACCTGGGGGTCTTCGTGCATTTCGCGACCGATTCCATGGCCCACGAATGATTCGACCGTGTAGAAACCGTGGTCGGAAACGTAGGCCGCCATTTCCTGCGCGACCTCGCTCCAGCGTTTCTTGACGGCGAGCAACTCAATCGCCAGGTTCAACACGCCAGTAGTTACTTCCAGCAGTTTGGCCGGCTCAGACTCGACCTGACCGACGGGATGCGTAATCGCTGCATCGCCGCACCAGCCATCGATACGTACACCGGTATCGATGCTCACGACGTCGCCTTCTTCGAGCACCCGCGGTCCAGGAATGCCGTGGACCACTTCATCGTTAACGGAGATGCAGGTGACGGCCGGGAACGCTGGTTTGCCGCGTTGGCCATGGGGGTAGTTGCGAAACAAGGCGAAACCGCCGATCTCGGTGTAGTACTCATCGACCGCGGCGTCGATTTTACCGGTGGTTACGCCGGGACGCACGAGTTCCGCAGCAATTTGATGTGCCTGCCAGACCGCGAGGCCGGCTCTGCGCATCTGTGTGATTTCACGTTTTGATTTTAGATTTCTCACAGCAACTTCAGGAGAGGACTTGAGGCGGAGTTTTCCAGTGAGACAGCACCTGAGCATACACGTCGTCGGGCGTGCCCGTGCCGTCAATTTCGCGCAGCAGGCCTTTCTGTCGGTAATACTCCAGGATGGGATGCGTCAGTTGGTCGAAGCTTTCGAATCGTTTGTGAATCGTTTCGATTTGGTCGTCGGATCGCCCGCGCGCCATTAAGCGGTCGATGAGCATTTGCTCCGGCACGTCGAGGCTCAGCGCGATCTTAAGCGGCGTGCCGCGCTGTTCCAGCAGCGCATCGAGCGCGGTGGCTTGGGGCAGCGTGCGGGGAAAGCCGTCGAACACAACGCCTTGTTCGCAGTCCGACTCCGTGATTCGTTCGCCAATTACGTCGACGATCACCTGATCGGGAACCAGTTGGCCCGAACCGAGATACTTAGCCGCGATCTGCCCCACGGGCGTTTGCTGCCGTGCGGCTTCGCGCAAGATATCACCCGTCGACAAGTGCGGAATGCCCAATTCGGCCGCGAGTCGCGATGCCTGTGTTCCTTTGCCTGCTCCCGGCGGCCCGATGAATACAATTAACATGGTTGAACCGCCTTATGCATCGCCCAGCGGCGCACGCCGCGCCTTATTTCTCGAGCAGGCCTTTGTAGTTTCGCATCACGAGATGGCTGTCGATCTTTTGTACAAGATCAAAGGCCACGCTCACGGCAATTAGCAACCCCGTGCCGCCGTAGAAGCTCGCCACCTGAAAACTAACGCCCATGCGGTTGGAGACCAACGTGGGAATAATCGCGACAACCGCTAAGAAACCGGCGCCAACATAAGTGATCCGGACCATCACCTTTTCGAGATAGTCGGCCGTTCGCTTGCCGGGGCGATAACCCGGAATAAACGTACCGTAATTCTTCAAGTTTTCCGCCATGTCTTTCGGATTGAAGCTGATCGCCGTCCAGAAATAACAGAAGAAGTAGATCAGGATGATGTACAGCAAGGTATAGACAAACGACGAAGGCTGCAGCGAGGCGTTGATCGTGCGGAAAAACTCTCCGAAATTGGCGAGTTGCGCGGCGATCATACCCGGAAAGAGCAAGAGGCTGCTGGCGAAAATGATCGGCATGACGCCCGCTTGATTGACTCGCAGCGGCAAATACTGCCGCGATCCACCGTAAACACGGCGGCCGCGAACATGCTTGGCGCTTTGTGTCGGAATACGCCGTTGCCCCAACGTAATGAATACGACTCCCAGTACAACGGCCACGAACAGCGCCGCCATCACGAGTAAGTGTTCAATGCCCAGCTTTCCGGGGGCGCCACCAAGGGCCAGATCCGATTGCTTCAGCAGATCGCGACCGGCGCCGGGCATGCGGGCGAGGATGCCGGCCATAATCAGCAAACTAATGCCGTTGCCAATACCGAACTCATCGATTTGCTCTCCGAGCCACATCAAGAAGATCGTGCCGCACGTCATGATCAACACGGCGACGAGATGCCAACCAAAGGAGAGCCCCGACGTGGGATCGCTGGGGTCGGCCAGAAATTGCGTTTGGACCAAACCTTGGCCGACGAGCAATTTGCTGACATAAAACCAACTCTGTCCCAGGCAGAGAAACAGCGTAGCATAGCGCGTGTACTCGTTGATCTTTTTGCGCCCGCTTTCGCCTTCTTTCTGCAATTGTTCCAGCGGAGCCCAAACACTGCCGAGGAGCTGGAAAATAATCGATGCGGAAATATACGGCATGATCCCCAGGCCGAAGATCGTTGCATTGCTCAACTGGCTGGCGCTAAACAGAGCGACCTTGTCGAGAATTGCATTGAGACCGCCTTCGCCCTGCGAGAAAGCGGTCATTTTGGTCTGGTCGATAATTGGCAGCGGAATCTGCCAACCGACGCGGTAGATAGCGAGCAGGAAGAGAGTCAGGCCGATTTTTCGCCGCAACTCGGGGATGGCCCAGACGACGCGCAGTTTTTCCCACATGGTTCGATCCTTCCCGCTTTGCGCACGCTCAATGACCTAAAGGTTTGCCCGTCACGACGATCCATCGCCGTGGCGATCGAGCAGGGCCATCGCCGATGGCTTGGCCCCAACTCCGCAAGCCACGATTCAACTAGATGTTACTTACTCTTGGATTTCACTGATTTGGATTTGCCCGCGGCGAGCTCCTTCTTCTTTTGCTCGACCGGAGTCTTCGGAGCCAGGACGACCGTCTTGCCGCCGGCCTTCTTGATTTTTTCCAATGCCGACTTGCTGAAGCGATGGGCCGACACGGTCAGCTTCTTCGTCAACTCACCTTCGCCCAGGATCTTCAATTCGTCGTAGATCCCCTTGGCCAGGTTCCGCGACCGCAGCGTCTCGGGCGAGACCTCTTCGCCCGACGCGAACGAGTCTTCCAGATCGCTGAGATTCACGATCGCTACTTTGAGCGCGAATTGGTTGTTGAAACCCCGCTTGGGAATGCGACGCACGAGCGGCATGGCGCCGCCCTGGAACGTGGCTAGCGACGAGTAGCCAGCGCGCGATCCTTGGCCCTTGTGGCCCCGCGCCGCGGTCTTGCCGTGTCCCGATCCGGGCCCGCGTCCGACGCGACGACCCTTCTTGAATTTCTTAATGCCGCGATGTACGTCGTTAATAATCATGACAGGGTAACTCCCCGGAGCCGCTCCACGTCGGACCGTTTGCGCAATTGTTCGAGGGCGGCGATTGTCGCCTTGACCAAGGTCACTGGATTCGGAGAGCCGAAGCTCTTGGTAAGAATGTCGTGAATGCCAACCGCTTCGCACACGGCCCGCACGGCCGCACCCGCGATCACACCGGTACCCGGCGAAGCGGGAACAAGCACGACCTTGGCGGCGCCGTAGCGCCCGGTTACAGGGTGCGGGATGGTGGCTTCTTCGAGCGAAACTTCGACCATGCTGCGTTGGGCTTCTTTCACAGCCTTCTCCACGCTGGGCGGCACTTCGTTCGCCTTGCCATAACCCCAGCCAACACGACCGTTGCCGTCGCCCGCGACCACGAGGGCGGCAAAACTGAATCGCCGGCCACCTTTGACCACGGCGGCACAGCGTTTGATTTTGACGACCTTTTCAATGATTTCGCCGCCGTAGGTTTCTTGTTCAGCCACGATGGGGCATCTCCTCGCGAGCCGCAAAGCCCGCCTGTATCTTGAATTTTCTCAAATGGTTTATAGAAAACTTCGGGCTGCCCGCCCGCTCTTTAAGGTTCTTAATCGCTTAGACTGTCGTTCCGTGAATAAGGCCAGTCTCTCCTGCGAGCCAGTCTCTCTAACTTAAAAAGCCAACCCCGCTTCGCGGGCAGCGTCGGCCAGCGCCGCCAGACGGCCATGGTACTTGCACGATCCGCGATCGAAGCAGACTTGTTTGATGCCTTGCGCCAGCGCTCGTTCGGCAACTACTTTACCAATGGCTTGGGCCGCATCTTTATTTCCACCGTAGTTGATGCCGCCTTTCAATTCGCCATCCATCGAACTGGCGGAAACGAGCGTTTTGCCGGCGTCATCGTCAATCAGTTGCACGTACATGTGCTTGTGACTGCGAAAAACCGACATCCGCGGGCGTTCGCTGGTTCCTTTCAGACGCTTGCGAACGCGAAACTTACGACGTTGTCGCAACCGTAGTTTGCTTCGATTGTGTTCCATGGCTCTACGACTTGGAATTTAAAATTGAAATTTGGAATTCGATGAAGAAAGTTCCAAATCGGAAATCGGAAGTCAGAAATACTATGTGGCTGTCTTGCCCGCCTTGCGCCGCACTTGCTCGCCATCGTAGCGAATGCCCTTGCCCTTGTAGGGTTCAGGTTTGCGAACAGCGCGAACTTCGGCCGCAAACTGCCCGACTTTTTGTTTGTCGATGCCTTTGATGACGATGTGTGTCTGATCGGGGCAGGTCACGTCGAGGCCGGCGGGGATCTTCTTATGCACTTCGTTGGCGAAGCCAACACGCAGTTGCAGCGTGTCGCCGCTGATCGCCCCCAGGTAGCCGACGCCGACAACCTCGAGCTTCTTTTCATAACCGGCCGTGACGCCGACAATCATGTTTTGCAGTAAGGCTCGCGTGAGGCCGTGAAAGGCGCGCGCCTGGCGATCGTCGCTATCGCGCGAGCAAACGATTTGCTTGTTCTCCTCATCGACTGCGACCGTAACTTCTGCGCGGTGCGTCCACTCGAGCTTACCGAGCGGGCCTTCGATGGTAACGTGTTGACCGGAGACACCGACTTTGACTTTGTCGGGGATCGTTACCGGTTTCTTGCCGATTCGAGACATGTCGTTTCCCGCTCTCTGATTACCAAAGTTCGCACAAAACTTCGCCGCCCAATTTTCGTTGGCGGGCTTCGCGGTCGCTGATCACGCCGCGGCTAGTGCTAATGATCGAAATTCCCAGGCCATTAAGGACCGGACGCAAGTGCGTGGCGCCCTTGTACACGCGACGGCCAGGCTTGCTGACACGGCGCACGTTTTGGATGAGCCGCTCGCCGTTGGGCCCGTACTTCAATTCGAGTCGCAACTGTTTGGCCGGCTGCGATTCGTTATCTTCCTCGGCCCAGTCCCAGATAAAGCCTTCGCGCTTCAGGACCTCCGAGATACCTCGCTTGACTTTGGACGAGGGCATTACGACTTG
>JAGQOS010000139.1 GCA_020427265.1 Planctomycetales bacterium | reverse complement strand
GAGCGATTCTGCGGTCGCAGTCCATGAAGCGGGTTGAGGAGCTTTGCGCCAGCCTTTGAGGCCGTCGGAGATTCCCTGCAGTAGAGCAATTTGCCGTTCCGGTTCGGTCGTTTGACCGAGGAGTTGCACGAGTTGATCGACCGGAGCGGGGACGAGTTGCAGGTTGGAGGTGAGTCGACGGGCGATGAATTTGGCGAGACGCGGGAATTTCGTCGCGCCAGCCAGGGCAACCGCGCGGTCAGGAGATTCCTGAATTGCGGGTTCAATGCCGTACCAGACCATCAGGGGGAGCGCGGCATCGTCGGCGAATTCCGCATGTGTGGCGAGACTCTGTGCGATCGTCCAGCGATCTGCAAGTGGAAGTCGCTGCAGAGCCGATGCGAGGTGCAAGAGGACGAGGCCGGAAGTTTCATTGGCGGCGACCAGTTCGAACGCGGCGGTCGTCTGCGGGGTGATGGCGAATTCGTTGCCGAGGAGACGCACGGCCCAAACACGAACGTATTCATCGGAGTGTTGTAATTGCGAGATGAGCCAGTCGGCATCGGTTCCTCCGGTCACACCCAGCGACCAGAGGGCGCGTAGTTGGTGAAGCGGATTCGTGCTTTCCTCGAAGAGTTTTCGTAGCGAGGTGTGAACATCGGACATGGAATCGCCGGCGGCGGAGCGTTGTTGGAGGGCGTGTCGTGCCTGGCGGACGAACCATTCTTCGGGATGCGTTTGAGCGGCAACGAGTTCCGCGTTCGAGAGTTTTGAAACGTCGGGGATTCCAAGAGGCTGCGGGGCGCCGTAGGTGATCTTGAAGATCCGTCCGGAGGATCGGTGAACGCCGTCGTTTTCGTGGCATTCGCCGATATCGCTCCAGTCGGCGATAAAGACTCCGCCATCGTGTCCTACGATCATTTCGACAGCGCGGAAGTACGGATCTTCGGAAACCAGAAAATCCTTGTCGTGTGTGCCGACGTAGGTGGCGCCTTCGCGTACTAGCGAATCGCAATTGAGTCGCCGCCCGTGTAGATTGACCGTGTAGAGCTTGTTGTGGTATTCACGCGGCCAGTTGTTTCCACGATAGATCATCATGCCCGAATGGGCGTGACCGCCGCCAGCGGCGAGAGTCGATTGGCTCAACCCCTTCTTGGCGTCGCCCCACGACTCTTGAGTGTCCCAATGAAAGTGGTCGGCCGTCTGTTCGATGATGTTGTACACATGCGGATTACGATCCGCGCCGTACATCCGCCGAAAATGCGCGCCCGGCACGGCATGCCACAAATGCCCGATGACCGTGTTGATGAAGAAAAGTTCACCGTCGGCGCTCCAATCGTGGCCCCACGAGTTCGTACCGCCCGTGCAAACCTCTTCCACCTGTTTGGTCACCGGTTGATAACGCCAGATGCTCGGTCCGACGTCGACGCGTTTTTCGATTGGCGTGCCGGGCCGGCCGATGCGAGACGGTGCAGCGATGCCGACACGGCCGTAGAGCCAGCCGTCGGGTCCCCATTTCAAGCCGTTGGCGAAGTTGTGATGGCTCGAAGGTCCGATGTCGAAACCATCGAGGACGACAATCGGCTCGCTATCGGGAATGTCGTCGCCGTTTCGATCGGGCAGGAAGAGCAGACGCGGCGGACACATAGCCCACACGCCGCCAAAGCCCACTTCGACACTCGTGAGCCGGTTGGCCGCGTCCCAAAACACAGAGCGCTTGTCGGCCTGACCGTCGCCGTCGGTGTCTTCGAAGATCAGGATTCGGTCGCGCAATTGGTCGTCGAAGCCGACGCGCGCTTCGGCATAGGTGTAGTTTTCGGCTACCCAAAGCCGCCCGCGCGAGTCGGTCGCCATGCCGATCGGCTGGCGCACGTCGGGTTCGGCGGCGAAGAGTGTAGCGCGAAATCCCGCAGGCAATTGCAACGCCGCCAATGCCTGTTCGGGCGTGAGCGGCGCGATTGATTCTTGCTGTGAGTTGTAGATTTCCTTGACCGGCTCGTCGGCCGTGGCGACGTACGTTCCAAGGGCCAAGCCTGAGAGCGCGACAAGAACGCAACAGAGCGAATCTTTGTTGAGTCGAATATTCATCGTTCCAATGCTTCCTACGGAAGAGCGAGTTGCCGGCGAAAAACCGCGCGCAGCACGACCAGCTTAACCCGCTCGCGACGCGGAATAAAGGTTTTGCCAACCGAAGCGACAAGCCAACGTCGTTTTGCTACGATAGACGCCACCGACTGTTTGCGCTGGTCGAATGATGTTAGCCCTTTTTCTTGGATGCGGGAATTGAAAACGATGCACTCTCGAATCGTAATCGCTGTCGGATTGTATGCCATGTTTACCTCGTGGGCTGTGGCTGAGCCCACGACGCTCGACCTGTGGCCCGGCAAGCCGCCAGGCGATATGGCGGAATTGCCACCCGAGGCCGATACCACGCAGGGCGATGGCCGCCTGGTTGCCGGTCGTCGCGTGATTCGCTTGGGCAATGTGTCGACGCCGCAGATTGCCGTATATCGGCCGCCGGCTGAGAAGGCCAACGGAACGGCCGTCGTCATTTGCCCAGGCGGCGGCCATCACATTTTGGCCTACGACTTGGAAGGCACCGAAGTAGCCGAGTGGCTCAACACGCTGGGCGTGACCGGGATTGTGCTCAAGTATCGAGTGCCGGCGCGCGATCCGCAGCGGCGCTGGTTCGCGGCCGTACAAGATGCCGAGCGGGCCGTTAGCCTGGTGCGCGCGCATGCGAGTGAGTGGTCGGTTGATCCGGAGCGGATTGGCATCATGGGCTTTTCGGCCGGCGGCGAAACGGCTGCCCGCGCTGCGCTGGCGACAGAGCGATATTACGAGCCGATCGATACGGCGGACGAACAGTCGCATCGCCCCGACTTTTCGATCCTGATTTATCCCGCGTATTTGACGAAGAAAGATAACTCCGGCCTGGTCGACGACGTGCAGGTAACCAAAGATTCGCCGCCGTGCTTCTTCGTTCACGCGCACGATGACCGTGTGACACCGCTGAGCAGCGCGCTGCTGTACGCCGAGCTAAAGCGGCAGGGCGTGTCCGCCGAGTTGCACATCTACGAGTCGGGTGGCCACGGCTATGGTTTGCGCTACGTGAAAGAATCGCCGATCACCACGTGGCCGGCGCGCTGCGAAACCTGGCTCGGTCGCCAGGGCCTGCTCGCGCGAGAAGAATAGTTGCCGCCAAGTCGCGCGGCGCGTTTTACGGTTATTGAATGATCGCCAATAGCCGGGGCACGAACACGATCGCTCCGATTAACGCCGCGCCGATTGAAGCGATCAGTACGGCGCCGCTGCCGATATCGAGCGCATTGCCAACGCGCGGATCGTGCTCTTCGGTGATCGCGCGGCACAGCCATTCCAAGGCGCTATTGAACATTTCGGCGGTGAGCACAAGCGAAATGGCCACGAGTAACAGGCACCATTGCCACGGTTCAACGTTCAAAATCCACGCCGCCACACACACGATCGCGGCCATGAAGAAATGAACGAAGAAGCTGCTTTGACCATGCACGCCGAGCACAACGCCGCGCAACGCCACCTGAAACTTGGCGCGCCAGCCTTGCGTTCGTTGTCCGTTGGTTGCCATGGCGTTTGTCGATGGTTGAGCCGCCGAATGTCCCATGGCGACCAACGAATACCCGGCCGTTCCGGCCGCGCGTTGCTCGCCTGTGGCCGATGACGGCGCAGGCGTGAAAGGTTTTGTTTATTCCAAGCCGTACGCGCCGGCCGGCGCAACTTCCACGCCGCTCAATAAGCTGCGCGCCGCACGCGGCAGGAAACGCGGTTCGATCATAAAATTCACTCCCACCGTGTCCTTGCCGCTGTCGACATGGAATCCAACACGGAGCAGGAACGATTCGCCCACACGCGTGAGCGCAAAACGCTGGCCGATATTCCCGGTATCGGCCAGATCGACCGACGTGCCGAACGTGCCGATCCACTTTTCGCTCATGCGGTAGTTGATGCTCGTCGAAACAACGCGCGCCGTGATGGGGCCGTCGATCGACTGGTAGCCGAGATAGAGCTTGCCGCGCGGCGGCCGGTTCAGGATACCGCCGACACTGACCATTTGCAGGCCGTCGCCAAAAAAGTCAAATGCGCCGTCTGAAAGCAAGGCGAAGCGATCACCCACGTGCCAGCGGGCATTGTAGTCAAACAGTCCGAGTGGTTCGCCGAAGTTGTCGCGATCTTCCTTCGGGAACCAGGTCAGATTCGAATCGAGCACAATCCAGTCGACAATGTGAGGCGCGGCCGGCGAGCCGCGCTTGGTTTGCCAGCGATGATTCATTCCCAGACGCACGGCCATTAAGTCGTCGGCGATTTCTGTTACGGGTGAAGTTACGTAGCCTTGCTGCCCGCTGCGCAGCGCGTAGTAACGCTCGTCAAATCGCAGGGGAACATTGGCCCCCATGGCATTGAAGCTGTTGAAGAAGAATCGCCGGCGAAAGTGTTCTGTCGAGTCGTCGTCGAGTTGATCGTAGAGCGGCAATTGGTCGAAGTTCTGGCTAGCGTCGGCATAGGCGAATTCGGCGTCGAACACTACTTTGTGCGCCAGGCCATGGACGTTCCACAGTTGGCTATGGATATTAGGATTGACCGACCACATGGGCACACTGGCGCGCAGGCCGGTTTGTCCGAAAGCGCGTTGCAGGTCTTCGCCGTTGAGGTCTTCGCCCCAATGGGCAAGTTCACCCAGGGCATAGGGCACGATCTTGGCCACGCCGAGCTCGAAGGGTAAATCGACTTCCTGCCGCGTAACGAGGCGCTCGCCGGCGACACTAACCCGACTGCCGTCGTCGGGATCGGTTTCCCAAGCTAGCAAGTCGAACATCGACGCGTCGCGCGCGTCCTCAGGACGGCTGGCTGTACGGAAACGGCCGTAGCCAATTTGCGAATGCTCGAACCACGTAAGCCGGTCGAACAGCAGCGACTCGCCCAACCAGAAGTGATCGGCGCGGGGCAGCCATTCTGTTTGCGTAAAGAAGTCATTAAGCCGATAGTCAGCGTTGATGCTCAATGCCCGGTTGGCGTCGAGATGCTTCAGCTCGATACCCGTCGTGCGGTCTTTCTTTTCATCCCATTCGCGCTCGAAGTATTGTTCGAGGAAGTTGCGATCGCTCATGAAACCGAGTTCGGCCGTGAGTGTCCAATCGGCCGGCAGTCGATGCCGATGGCGCCAATCGACGCGACCGCGAAATTCGTCGGGAAACGTAACGCTCTTGCGACCGCGGCCCAAATTGTCGACATCGCGGTCGTAAATTCCCCAGGCGTCGAGCTTGCCGAAACTTGGCCCGGCGAAGCCGAAGAAGTCGGGCCGGTCATATTCAAATGTCGTTCCGCCGGCTGGCCCGCGTTCGCTGAGAAAGTCGGAACTCAGCCGCCAGTCGGTCCCGGCGGACGGATTGCGAAGGCCCAGAACTTGATAGGCGTCGAATTCCGTGAAGATTTGGGTGCCGAAGATGCCGTCGTTCTTTAATTGCAGCGAGCGCAGATAATAGACCGGTTCTTCCAGGTCGGTCGCCAACGTGGGCCAATAGGCGATGGGAACGTTGCCCGCATAGATGGTATTGCCGCGACTGGTCGCTAACCGTTGATGTTCGACGAGCGGTTCGCCCGTTGCGGGATCCATTTGCTCCATGCCGGTGAACGGGTTGATGGCCGGTACTTGAATATCTTGGAAGTAGATCTCGTCGGACCGAAAACTGTAGCGCGGATCGCCGATTCGGCTCGATGTCAACAACCCGTGATAGGCGATGAACCGGCTCTCGTCGACTTGGCGAATCGCGGCGGCCTTCAATCGCAACAGGCCTTCGTAGTCGGGCGCTGGCGTGAGTAGTTCGGCATCGAGAACGATGCCGGTGCGTCGATCGACGTCGTAGTACATGCGATCGGCGTAAATGACGCGCTCGCCTTGACGGAAGACAATGTTGCCCTCCATGTAGATTTCCAGCGGAGTGCCTTCCTGCTGGAGCTGATTACCGGTCAGATCGGGTTCGCCCCCTTTGCCCCAAATTACCATGCGGTCGGTAGCGATATCGAGCACGCCCAATCGCTCGACACCGTCGATAACTAGATTCACGCCCGAATCGATGACCGCGACCCATTCGCGACCGTCGGCACTGGGAAAGAAGCGCGCCTGCACGCGCGCGTCGCTGCGCGGGAAGGCGCGGATACGCCGCGTTCCGGGCTGCGTTGGTCCCATCGTTTCACGCGTGGGAACGGGTTCGGCGAACTGCGCCGGCACTACCGCGGTATCGCCGCGCGGCGCCGCGCGAGGTTCGAATTGTTGTTGAGCGCGGTGATAGGCCGGCGGCATCTGCCCGGGCTTGCCGCCGGGGTCGGGTGTGCGAATTTGCAGCGGGGCGCTGGTAAAGAAGCGGCCAAACCACATGGACTCGTGCAGCGTAGCCCCCGAGGAGTTCGAGGCGCGCGCACCGACGCGAACGACCGCGTCGGGTTCCAGGTAGGCGATAATCTTTGTAGGTGTTTCATCCGGCGTGGCCGAATGTTCGATCCAGAGCACCGCTTCCGAAGCGGTCGCCAACGTAGCGCCTTGGCGCAACGAGATCTGACCTCGCAAGTGCCAAACGTCGTAAACGCCTTCGCGCCAGCGGTTTGCCTGCTGCGACGAAATGATGACCGGTTCGTTGGATGCCGGCGGCTGTAAAATCATTTCGACCGGCGGCACATCTTGCGCGAAGGCGCCGGTCGCCATGATCGACAGCGCGCAGCACAAGAGCAGACACCGCAGCGCAGCGAGCGCCGGGCGGAGCTTGGGTGATTCGTCGCACTTCAAGAGGCGTCGACTCAGATCGGCCTCCTTGCCAATCGTAAATTGAAAAATCGCCGCGACTTGTGCGCACATGGCGAGCGCACTTTCGGGGGGCGGGATTATAGGAACCGGTCGCGCCTAGGGTCAAGCCGTTGTCGAGGCAAATTACTGGCGAATCGTGGCCCAAACCCGCTCCAGCCCCAGGGCTGCTAGCAGCGCCACGGCGGGTTCCAGCGGCGCACGCATCCGCATATTCGTCCAGTAGAATGCATGCACGAGCATCATGCTCGCTAGGAGCGATAGCACAACATGCCATGGAAAGGCTGGCGACTGGCGTCGGCTAGCGAAAATGCCGATCGACGCGAGTGCGAAGAGAATTCCGTAGCCGACGCCAATGCCGTATCGCATTGCCGTCGCTGAGTTACTCTCTGTCGCGGCCGTACGATGTGGCGCGAGTTGCCAGAAACGCCCCACACGTGTGAGGCAAGCATACAGAATTTGGTCCGGATGTGATTGGATCGCTTGCCAAGCCAGGTCGTAGGCTTGGCGGTCGGCGAGCGGCTCATCGTGTTCGGCGAGTTGCAGCAACCTGTCGCGCTGATGAAGGAACTGTATGTCGGCTGCCTTCCGCCGTTCGGATATGTGCAGGCGAGCGACCGATTTCTCGGGCAGCCAGATTTCGCCCCAATCGCCCTCGTCGAGATACGCATAGAACGAAGGGTTGTTGGCGAGCCACAGCGTGTAACCGCCATGCGTTGTGCCGGGAATCCAGACTTGCCAGTGCCAGCGATTACGAGCAAGCCACGGTGTCAGCACGAGGACGAACGCTACGGCGAAAACCAACATTCGCCGCCAAGCGTTACCGGTGCTGCTCTCGAGCGTCCGTGGCGTCGCAGCATAAACGATCGCGAAAAGAAGAAACACCGGACGGCAGAGCGCCAACAACCCGATGAGTAGGCCTTGCACTAACGGTTTTCGCCAAGAGGCGGGCTCTTGTACAACCGATTCTACATACAGAACAGCCGCGACGAGCGCAGCCGCGAGCGTTTCGGTCATCACGAGCGACGAATGCCGCAGCAGCAGCGGATCGACGGCAACCATCAACGCCGCCAACGCAGCCCACCCCGTGCTGAGCCAGCGCCGCGCCGCGCCGTAGATCCATAAACAAGCAGCGACACCGAGGGCGAGATGCAGTGCGGCCAACAGACTACGGTTCTCGCCGAGTCGGGTGGCCATAGCGATGAGCAGGGGATAGAGTGGCGGTCGATACGCCGTGGGGCGGATTTCCGATTCTCCCTGACGACGAAATCCCAGGGTGCCGCATTGAGCTAGATTTTCTCCCAATTGCCAATAAGCGTCGGGGTCGGCCGTTAGAGACGCCCAATCGGCCGCAAGCCAGCCGCTGCGGATTAATGTGGCGAGCAATAAGACGCCCAGCGTTCCGGTCGTGAATGATCGTACTCGACTCAAAGGATCGGCCCGCTTGGGTTTGTTCCAGGATTGCCTTGATAGCGACGCGACGGTTTCTCTTCCTTTGTCGCCGGCCAAGCATTGTGAGATTGCCACATCGAACGTACAAACATAGCAGACATTCGCTGCACGAACGAGGCAACTGTGAAGACGTATTTGACGGCCGAACCAGTCGCGAAACTTCTGCTCGCCATCCGCTGGCCGCTCTTGGGCCTGGCCGTCCTGGCCTCACTGTGGGCTGTACGCCCTGCGCGGCAGCTTGTTTTCGACCGCTCGATCGAACGGATGTTTGCCGACAACGACCCGCGTCTCGAATCGTGGTTGCGACTCAAACGCACATTCGGCGGCAACGAAATCGTGCTCGCCGCCTATGTGGATGAAAACGTGTTGACTCGGCAAGGCTACGATCGTTTGACGTCGGTAGCGAAGCAGTTGCGCGAGGTCGACGGCGTGGCGGCGGTGCTGTCGCTCGAGAGTCCGATAGGACCGCTCATCTTGGCCGACGATAGTGAATTGGCGCGGCGCTATCGCGAACTATTTGCCGGTTACACGCATGCGCGCGACGGCACGGTGGCAGCCTTTTCTTGCATGTTGCAAGCAGAGACCGGCTCGGGCGCTTCACACGCTGCAACCATCGAAGCGCTGCGCGCGATTATTGAGCAGCATCCGCAGGGCACGCTGGCGGGCGAACCCACGCTGCTGGCCGACGGTTTCGGTGCGCTCGAAGTCGATGGCGCCCGGTTGGGTTGGACTTCGACCGTGCTGCTGGCCGTTACGATCATTGCGTGTTTTCGCAGTTGGCGATGGACGATTGCACCGCTGCTCGTTGTGCAACTCGCCTTGCAACTGACTCGGGCATGCCTGGCGACCGCCGGCATGCACTTGAGCATGGTCAGCTCGATGCTCACGGCCATTGTCACGGTCATTGGCGTAGCGACGGTCATGCATGTGATTGTTCGTTTTCGCGACGCCCGTTCGCGCGGCCTCGCCCCCCGTGACGCTTTGATCGAAACACTGGCGATCCTGATCGTACCGGTTTCGCTCGCCTGCATGACCGATGCCGTGGGGTTTCTCTCCTTGCTGGTAGCGGAAGTGGAGCCCGTGCGCGACTTTGGCGTGATGATGGCGAGCGGAGCGATGATGGTGGGCCTGGCTTCGGCACTATTGTTGCCGGGCGTAAGTCTCATCGGCGAGCGCGGCAGCGCAGCGCCACGACAAGCGGATACTTCGGTGCTAGCCATGCGTTTGCGCGCCGTCTTACATTGGACGCTGCGCCATCGGCGGCGAATTCTTATTGCAGCAGCCGTGATCGGTTGCGCCGCCGCGGCAGGTGGGTCGCGCTTGGAAGTGGAAACCGATTTTACGCACAATTTTCGCAGCGATAGTCGCGTGGTTACATCGTACGAGTTCGTGGAACAGCGTCTCGGCGGCGCAGGTGTGTGGGATATTGTCCTTCCTGCACCGGCGGAGCTCAACTGGCCCTACGTCGAACGTGTATTGGAGCTGGAGAAGCAGCTTCGCGACGAAACGCCCGGGCTGACCAAGGTGTTAAGCCTAGCCGATGCGCTCGAAGCCGCCATGGTCGTGCGTCCGGAGCAAGTGTCGCTGGAAGCTGTGTTGAATTTGCAGCTACGAGCCGAAGCCAAAGCGATGGAATTGAAGATGCCCGAATTCTATGCCGCCTTGTACTCGCCGGATCCAAAGACGCCGGAGCAACATTACTTGCGCATCATGCTGCGCGCCGCCGAACGCCAAACCGCCGATCAGAAACAAACGATGATTGCCGGCGTTGCGCGCATCACCGAAGAGCACTTCCCGCGCGCCGAAGTGACCGGCTACTTCGTGCTGATGACCTGGCTTATCGACAGCGTGGTGCGCGATCAATGGATCGCGTTCGCTTTCGCGACAATGGGAATCGGACTGATGCTGCTGCAGGCGTTTCGCAGCCCTTGGCTGGCGGTAGCCGCGCTTGTTCCCAACGCGCTTCCCGTGGTGATGGTCGTTGGCGTGTTGGGATGGTTCGCCGATTTCGGTTTGAAGTTGAACATGGGCGCGGCGATGATCGCCGCCGTGTCGATGGGGTTGTCGGTCGACGCGTCGATCCACTATCTGGCTGAATTCCAGCGGCGTAGGGCTCGTGGCGAGTCGCGAAGCGACGCGATCGGCGCCGCCCAGCAGAATGTCGGTCCGGCCATCTTGCTGGCCACGCTCGCACTGATCGTCGGCTTCCTGGGATTAGTGCTGAGCGACTTTGTGCCCACTATTTATTTTGGCGCGCTGGTCAGCCTTTCCATGTTAGGCGGCATGATGGGGAATTTGATCGTGCTGCCGTTGCTGTTGAGCTTTGGTAGGC
>JAGQOS010000138.1 GCA_020427265.1 Planctomycetales bacterium | reverse complement strand
AGGCCTGGTGCCTCAGCTATGCGTTGCAATACTTGACCGGCGATCTGCTTAGCGGAGGCGGAGGCAGAATTGACACGATTGTGGCCAACGTGCAGGCGGCTGATCCAGACGCCAGCCAAAGCGCTGCTCTATCAACGGCCTACGGAAATTTCTTCGGCGAGTTCGTCGGAATCGAAAGCAACGGTTTTGCGTTAGGCGGTGAAAATTCGCGCTGGATCTGGGTGATCGCGTTTACGTTTCTCGTCAATTTCGTGTTGATATATCGCGGAATCACCAAGGGCATCGAGAAATTCTGTCGTCTTGCCATGCCATTAATGGTACTGCTTGCGCTGATTGTGCTCGTGCGAGTCCTTACACTAGGAACACCGGATGCGGCCAACAATCCCGAGGGTTCCGTCATCAATGGATTGGGGTTCATGTGGAATCCCAATGTCGAGAAGCTGCGAGATCCGCAAACATGGCTGGCGGCGTCGGGACAAATCTTCTTTAGCCTGAGCGTCGGCTTCGGAATCATCATCAACTACGCTAGCTATTTGCGTCGCAATGATGATGTCGTCCTGAGCGGACTCACTTCGAGCAGCATGAATGAATTTTTTGAGGTATGCCTGGGCGGTCTAATCACATTGCCGGCGGCGTTCATCTTTTTGGGAGTCGCCGCGGGTGAGCAGGGCACGTTTGGTCTTGGGTTTATCGCGTTACCGAACGTATTCACGCTCATGCCGGGCGGCGGGTTAGTCGGGTTTTTGTGGTTCTTCATGCTCTTCCTGGCGGCGATTACAAGTAGCGTCTCGATGCTGCAACCGTTTATCGCATTCTTAGAGGAAGGATTCGGCTTGAAACGCCATGCATCGGTTGCACTGTTAGGACTTATCGCCGCAATGGGGTCAGCATTTGTCCTCTATTTCTCCGCTGGACTTACGGCCCTTGATACGTTCGACTTTTGGGTAGGAACTTTTCTGATCTATATATTGGCTATGTTTCAGTGTGTCTTATACGGTTGGATCTTGGGAATCGACGAGGGAGAGCGATCGGCACATGAAGGTGCTCACATGAAAATTCCCCGGTTTGTGCAGTACCTGTTGAAGTACGTCACTCCCCTATACCTGGTGGCGATCTTTGTTCCGTTCTGCTATTTCAATATGCCCGGCTATGTGAAGAGCATTTCAGAGAAGCCAGTTACACAGTATTCGCTTGCTTTTCTGGCGGCGCTGCTGGGATTTCTATTGTTGATGATTCATATTGCCGGCCGGCGCTGGGATGCTCAGGGCCGTTTCAACGACTAGTGCGATCGGAGAACGAACATGACCTCCGCAGGTTGGATCATCATGGTGCTTTCGATCGGTTCGGTGCTAGCGCTGGTAACCTTCTGCTTGATACGCGTACTGGCGTTGCCGCCGGTCGACATGGACGAAATCAAGGGACCGCTGGAAATTGACACCGGCGATACTTCGGACGCCGACTAATAAGGCGACGGACGGAACGGCGCTTGCTTGCATTTCGATGGACAAACGCACCTACACGGCTTCCATCCCGCGCGTGGTATTGCCGATGCGCACCACGTCGTCGAGCGGGAGGATGAACACCTTGCCGTCGCCGATGTTGCCTTCGCTGCCAGTGCGCGAAGTTTCCAGAATGCAGTCGATCGTGCGGTCGAGGAAATCGTCGTTCACAGCGATCTCCAGCACCACCTTGCGCAATAGATGAACCGTGTACTCGCGGCCACGATACATTTCGACCTGCCCCAGTTGGCGACCGTAGCCCTGGGCATCGCAGACCGTGAGCCGGGTCACTTCCAATCGCGAGAGGGCGTCGATAACGGCCTGTAATCTTGTCGGCTGAATCACCGCCATGATCAGCTTCATATCGGTCGAATCCTAGTGTGCCAGTGCGTCGCGAGCCACGTTTTCGCTTCACCCGCAAGCATATCGCGCTCGGCCGGCCGTTGCCAGATCGGCTTCTTGATCACCCGTATTGCGAGATCGAACGGCAGTTTGCGCGATTCGGCCACGAAGTTTCTGGAGCAGTCGCTTCGCAACCGGGCGCCGCGGCGAAGAGCGGATCGGCCGCGGGACACGCGCTAGGCGGAAAAATGAATGGCAGCCAGCATCTCGGCCAATAATTCCATCGGCAACCCCACGACATTCGAAGGGCTCCCTTCTTCGATGTGCACCCAGCCGAGCCGATCCTGAAACCCGAAGGCGCCCGCTTTGCCCTCCCACAGTCCGCTGGCGATGTACTCGTCGAGTTGCTCGCCGGTCATCCGGTCCATCCGCAATCGCGTTACGGCGACGCGTACACGAGGTTGGCCCTGGCCAAGACGCCACACACAAAGGCCGCTGAAAACACGATGTTCGCGGCCGCTGAGCGAGGCGAGCATTTCGCGGGCATGTTCGGCGTCGGCAGGCTTGCCCAGCACGAAACCGTCGCATTCGGCAACCGTATCGCAAGCAACGAGCACCCCGTTGCCGGCCCGCGGCGCCACATCGCGCGCCTTGCGCAACGCTAGTTCGGCTACCAGCCCGGCGGGCCCGTCGTTACTGCAAACGCCGCATTCGGCCGTTTCGGCCGGAACCATCACGTCGAAACGGTAGCCGGCTTCGGTCAGTAGCTCGCGCCGGCGCGGCGAACCGCTGGCGAGAATCAGTTGTTCGTGCTGGTGGGCTTTGTTCATCGTTATCGATCGATATCGCCAATCGAACCTTACGTCATCCGTTATCGCCGCGCGACCGGTCTGTTATCATAGGTTGGTTTGCCGTCGTGTCCAAGGAACGTTCTGCGTCGATGCACACAAATTGGCCCATACTTTACGAAGACAATCATCTGCTCGTGGTCATCAAGCCGGCCATGCTGCCAACGATGGGTGTGCCCGCCGGTAAGACCAGCTTGCTGGTCGAGGCCAAAGATTACATCCGCCAGAAATACCAGAAACCCGGCAACGTTTACTTGGGTATTGTCAGTCGGCTCGACACGCCGGTTTCCGGCGCACTGGTGCTGGCGCGCACGTCGAAGGCCGCGGCGCGCCTGACCGAACAATTTCGTATCCGGAGCGTGCGGAAGACCTATCTGGCCGCGGTGGCCGGCCCAGTGGAACCGCCCGCAGGCTCGCTGACGCACTATTTGCGAAAAGATGAGCGGCATCGCAAAGTGCACACGTCGATCGCCACGGCCGCCGGCGCGCAGGAAGCCCGATTGCATTACCGAACGATCCAACCATGCGGCGAGGCCACGGTCTTGAAAGTGGAACTCGAAACAGGACGCAAGCATCAGATTCGCGTGCAGCTTTCGGCCGCCGGACATCCGATTCTGGGCGACCGCAAGTATGGCAGCAGCCACCCATTCGCGCGCGGAATCGCACTGCATGCACATCAGTTGGAATTCGACCATCCGGTCAGCAAAGAACGCCTGACTTTCACTGCTGGGTTGCCGGAAAGCTGGAAAAGATTCGCAATTCGCTGAACTTTTCTCCCGACAATCGCGTCGGACCTGCCGGCGACGATTCTTGGCGCGAAAGGCGGCTTGCAAGTAAATTAGAAGGGAAACAGTTCTGCTGGCCATGGTGGGATAGTCCTTGGATACGAAGTACCGATCGGTGTTTTGTGGCGCGGCCACCTACAGTGGGTTGCTCACCGACGAGCAACTTGAGGACGCGGTGCGCAAAGCCGGCAGTTCGACCCCCGGTCCGCCGCTGCCGCTCGACCAGCTCGAAGACGAGGAGATCGCCCAGGCGACCATCGAGTTGGGAATTCTCAATCGCTGGCAGGTCGAGCAACTCAAGGCGGGCCGCACCAAGTTCACGCTCGGGCCGTATCGCGTGATCGACTCGATCGGTCGCGGCGGCATGGGCCATGTCTTCAAGGCCGAGCATTCCATGCTCGGGCGGATCGAAGCCTGCAAGGTGTTGCCGAAGAGCCGCACAACACCCGAGGCGATCGTCAGCTTCCAGCGCGAAATTCGCGCCCAGGCGCAACTCGACCACCCAAACCTGGTGCGGCTCTCCTATGCCGGGCAAGACGGCGCGACCTACTTCTTTGTTACCGAATACGTTCCGGGCACCGACTTGCGGCAGTTGGTCCGCAAGAACGGCATGCTCACGATGCAAGAGGCCGCCACGATCATTGCACAAGCCGCCGAAGGGCTGCATCACGCCCACGAGAATGGGCTCGTGCATCGCGACATCAAACCGGGTAACCTGCTCGTAACGCCCGAAGGACGCACCAAGGTTACCGACCTGGGCCTGGCCGGTTTTCTGAACGACGACGAAGTTGCCGGCGACGACCCGCGGGCCGGAAAGATCGTCGGTACGGCCGACTATCTGGCGCCCGAAACCATTCGCACGCCCGCCGACGTGCGCCCGGTAAGCGACATCTACTCGCTGGGGTGCACGCTGTACTACGCCGTGACCGGCAAGGTGCCATTTCCTGGTGGAACCACGCAGGAGAAACTCCGCCGGCATCTCGACGAAACGCCCTTCAATCCAGCGCGATTTAACTCGGAACTCGACGACGCGTTTCTCGATGTGCTGGCCGACATGATGGCCAAGGCCCCGGAACGGCGGATTCAGTCGGCCGCGGAAGTGTCGCAGCGGTTGAAGCCGTGGACGCTCGATGTCTTCCCCAACGAAATCGCCGACCAGGTCGACGCCATTTCGAAGAGCCGCTCACCGGCGCCGCCGCCAATTCCCGTGCCGCCCTCGCCCGAAGCGGAAACGATGCCGCACTTTCTCGACGAGCCGGAATACGCGCAACCGGTCGACGAGCCAAGCGGCCAGACTTCGCAAAGAACGCTGAGCATTTCGTTCCCTTCGCAAGAGACCGACGCCGTTTCCCACGCGCCGCGTTATCTCGAGATTCGCCTGCGAGTGCCGTATTCGCGTATTTCATTCGCCGGCCTGCTCGTGCCGGCCATGTTGCTGGCGGCGCTGTTGATCACAGTGGTCTTGTTGATTGTCGTCACACGGTAGTCGCGCGGCGAAGCGCGCCGCACGCGATCACGATTCGCTGCGCGGCTCGATAAGTCGCTTTTGAATCTCCAGCAGAATGCCCTGCGCGACGGCCTCCTTTGTGCCGGCATAGGCCGCGACCACATGCCCGGCAGGGTCGAGGATTTCGACCTGGTTGTTGAGCGAATCCATGGCTTCGGGGCCGTTGAGCACCATGAGGTCGCAACTCTTCTTTTCCAGCTTGGCCAGGGCCCGTAAGCGATGGTCTTCGGTCTCGAGCGCGAAGCCCACCATCCACTGCCCAGTCTTTTCGCGGCCGAGCGTCGCGACCACGTCGTCGGTCTCTTCGAGCTTTACCAGCAGCGGTTCACCAGTCTTGGCGATTTTGTGCGGTTCGATGCGTTCGGGGCGATAATCGCACGGCGCGGCCGCGCCGATCACGCCTTGAGCGTTGGCGAAGGCGGCGCGGGAGGCGGCCAGCATTTCTTCGGTCGAGACCACGTCGATCACTCGAGCGCCGGTTGGGTAGACGACATCGACCGGGCCGCTAACAATCGTCACTTCGTGCCCCAGATCGAGGGCCGCTTCGGCCAACGCCCGGCCCATCCGTCCACTCGAGGCGTTGGTCAAATACCGTACCGGGTCGAGGTACTGTCGCGTGGGACCGGAAGTGATGAGGATCGAGGACAAGGTTGCGTGATTCGTTTCCCGCCGTTGCTACCCGAGCAGCTTCTCGATTTGCGCCAGAATCGTTTCGGGTTCCGACATGCGTCCTGGCCCTAGTTTACGGCAACTGAGCCAGCCGGTTTCCGGGCCGACAAAATGTTGCCCGTCGCTGCGGAGCGTTTCCACATTGCGTTGCACGGCCGGTTTCATCCACATGTCGCAGTTCATCGCCGGGGCAAACAACACCGGGGCGCTGCTCGTGAGCAGCAGCGTGCTGAGCAGATCATCGCCGAGGCCGTGGGCGGCTTTGGCAAGCACATTGGCCGTGGCCGGCGCCACGCAGATGAGTTCGGCGCGGTTGGCCAATTCGATATGCGCCCCGAGCGGCGCTTGTGCCGGAGCAAAGACACCGCGGGGAACAGGCCGCCCGGTAAGGGCGGTAAACGTGGCGGGGCCGACGAATCGTCGCGCGGCGCGTGTCATGACGACCGTCACGCCGGCGCCGCGTTGGACGAGCTTGCTCACGAGCATCGCCGTCTTATAGGCCGCGACGCCGCCCGATACACCGACCACCAGTTCACGGCCTTGCATGCCGATCCTCGATTCGCAACGGCGCGCGTTTAGAGATTCGTCAGATCGAGTTCCGGCGGACCGCCACCGTCTTGCGGCTCATCGGCGATGGTCCGTAGCGTGTTGTCGGCGTCGAGAAAGATCTTGTCTTGTAGAATCTCTTCGACAACGACTTCCATCTTGTCGTCGCTGCTCATGTCGACCAGCGGTCGAGCGCCTTGATTCAGCGCAACCAAACGCTTTTGAATGAGCGCCGAGAGCTTGAAACGCCCGCCGACCTTTTTGACGATCTCCTCTTCGCGCAATGCGTCGATCATATCCAGCCTCCCTTGTGCAATGCAGCGGCCGCCTGATTAAACGCGGCTCGACTCGGTAATGATTTGATGTATGCGATCGACCGCTTCTGCGACCGTATCGTTGATAACCTGATGCTCGTAAACGCCCGACTCTTCTAACTCGTGGCGCGCCACTTGCAAACGCCGCGTGACCGCTTCTTCCGACTCGGTTCCGCGCGAGCGGAGCCGGCGTTCGAGTTCCTCCCAGGAACTGGGACGTACGAAAATCGTAACCGCCTGGGGAAAAACCTCGAGCACCTGACGCGTGCCCACGACGTCAATCTCCAAGATTACCGATTTCCCCGCGTTTAGGCTAGGCTCAACCTGGGTTCGGAGCGTGCCGTACCAGATACCGCGTCCAAAAACCTCGCAAGCTTCGAGGAACTCGCCGTTACGAAGCCGGGCCTGAAAGTCGGCCGGGTCGAGGAAATAGTAATCGATACCGTCGCGCTCGCCCGGCCTGGGCTGTCGCGTGGTGGCGGAAATGCTCAGTTCCAGCCCTTCCGGGTCGCGGGCGAGCAATTCGCGCAGCAGGGTCGATTTCCCCACGCCCGAGGGCCCGGAAATGATGATCGGTCGTCCTGGAGCTGGCGTATCCATGCGTCACTCGACATTCTGCACTTGCTCACGCATCCGTTCAATCGCCGCTTTGATCTCGACCACATGCGGCGGAACGACTGTGTCGCTCGACTTGGAGCCAATCGTGTTCGCTTCGCGAAACATTTCCTGCGTGACAAAATCGAGTTTACGCCCCGTGCTTTCGGCCGAGCGGAGATGCACATCGAACTGCTTCAAGTGGCTGCGCAGCCGCACAATCTCTTCCGAAACGTCGCTGCGCTCGGCGTAAAGTGAGACCTCGCGAATGACATCGGCCGGTTCGAGCCGTATGTCGTGATTCTCGAGCGTGCGATTCACGCGTTCCACGAGACGCTGCCGGTACTCGTCGGCCAGGTCGGGCAAGCGGGCCTCGATCTGATCGAGTTCGGCCGCAATGGTTTGCGCGTTCGCCCGCAAATCTTCGGCCAGTTCTTCCCCTTCGGTCGTGCGCATCGTTGTCAGATTGCTCAGCGCTTCGCCCAGCGCCTGTTCGATGACCGGCCAGTCATCTTCGAGTTCTGCGCCGACACCGGCGCCTTCCTCGATGACGCCAGGGAGCGCGAGCATGGCTTCGAGCGGAATCGCATCGCTCAAGTGCCATTGCGACTGCAGCTTATCGATTTGCTTGCGGTAGCTTTCGAGCACGTCGCCATTAATGCAGTAGTCTTCAACGTGCCGCTTGCGCGTCACCTGAATCTGCACCTGGACCGTGCCGCGCTTCACCTGCTTCTTGACCGCGCGTTCGACGTGGCCTTCGAGCGCCGTGTAATTTTCGTTACACCTCAGCGAGAGCTTGAGGTAACGGTTATTGATCGTGCGAATCTCGACCGCCGCGGCCAGCGCGTCGTTTTCGTGGCGCCCCTCGCCGTGCCCGGTCATGCTCAACAACACGCGACCATCCCCAAGATGCGGACGTGACGGAAATCTCTATGACAGCGTGGGCGACTAGTTGCTCGGCTCGTCCGCAGCAGCTTCTTCGGTAGCCGGCGGGTCGGCCTCACCAGCATCGGCAGGAGCTGCATCGCCGGAATCGGCCGGTGATGTCGCATCGGTCTCGTCGGGCGTGGAGTTGGCCTCGTCGCTCGCGGTGGGTTCCGCGGCCGAGTCGTTGGCGGCATTCTCGTCCGTACTCTCCTCGCCGTTTGCGGCCGCTTGGTCATCGGCGCCGGCTGTCACATCGAGCGCCGATTCCTGCTTGGCTTCGCCGCCGAGCGATTCATCGAGATTATCGCCGCCATCTTGCGCCGCCAGCTTCACCATGAGCACGCACATGAGAATCCAGGCCGCCGCCGCACCCACGGTGAACTTAGTGAACACATCGCCGGCCTTGGCGCCAAAGGCGCTTTGGCCGCCCATGCCACCCAGCGCGCCGGCCAAGCCGCCACCGCGGCCTCGCTGCACGAGAACGAGCAGGATGAGAAAGATGGAAAGTATCGTGATCAAAAAGCCCAGCAGGGATAACATGCCTTCACTCCGTTAAGGTTTTCATGCGCCGGTCGGTCTGACCGGCATCTTGTGTTCCGCATTTCGTCGGGCTACGAGGCCTTCGACGCACCGGCGGCGATCGCCAAAAAGTCGGCCGCCTTCAGGCTCGCTCCACCGACCAGGACTCCATCCACATTCGGCTGCGACATCAATTCGGCTGCGTTGTCCGGTTTTACGCTTCCGCCGTACAACAGGCGGATCGACTTGGCAATCTCGGCATTGTAGCGGTCCGAGAGTAACTTGCGAAGGCCAGCATGCACCTGTTCGGCCTGATCGGGCGTGGCCACCTTCCCCGTGCCGATCGCCCAAACGGGCTCGTAGGCGAGCACGATTTTGGTTGCATCTTCGGCCGTCAGGCCGGCGAGCGACCCTTCGAATTGCTTGGCGATTACCGCGTCGGTTTGGCCTGACTCGCGTTCGGCCAGTAATTCGCCGACACATACGATCGGCGTCAGCCCACCGGCCAGGACCGCGTGCAGTTTCTTGTTCACGTCGGCGTCGGTCTCGCCCATTACATGCCGGCGTTCGCTGTGCCCGAGTATCGCGAATTGGCAGCCCACATCGGCCAGCATCGCCACGCTGGTTTCACCGGTAAAAGCGCCCGAGGGCTCGTGGTAGGCGTTCTGAGCGCCCAACGCGACCGGTGTGCCGGCAATTTCCGCAGCCACCTGGTTCAGGTAGACGTGCGGCGGGCAAACGAGCAGGTCGGCTTCGACGTCGCCGGCCTGGGCGGCGATAGCCGCGGCGAGCGCCCGCGAATCGCTTTGGTTCAAGTTCATCTTCCAATTGCCGGCAATCAGGTAACGCCCCATGGCTTCAATTTCCTTCTGTCAAGTGAGTGAATGTGTTGCTGTTAGGGTGTAATGCCGACCATCGGTTGGAACTCCGCTATCCCTAGGCTCCAACCGGTTCGGCGCGCGGATAAGATCCGAGGATCTCGAGCCGCTGGGTTTTGTTTTCGAGCAGCGAAATGGCGCGCCGCACACGAAGATCGGATTGATGGCCCTGAAGCTCGACGAAAAACAGATAACGGCCCGGCGCTCCCGGAATGGGAAACGACTCGATCCAGGTCATGTTCAACGACTTGCGTTTGAAGACGTTGAGAACATCGGCCAGCGCCCCGGGACGATGATCGACTTCGATGAGAATGGGCGTTTTGTCATCGCCCGTCGCCGCGGCCGGCTCTCGGCCAATCACGGCAAAACGCGTGCGATTGTGGGGGTCGTCTTCGATTTCGGCCGCCAACACATCGAGTTCGTAGTTGGCTGCCGCCTGCCGGCTGGCAACGGCCGCTGCGCCTTCTTCCTTGCCCGCGCGCACGGCGGCTTCGGTCGTGCTCGCCAGTTCGTGGAGCGTTGCCTGTGGCAAATGCTTGGCCAACCAATTGCGGCACTGCGAAAGGGCCTGGGGTTTGCTGTAAACTTTTCGCACGCCGTTGAGTTTGCAACGGCCGAGTAAATAGTGATGAATACGCAAGGGAACTTCACCGCAAATCTTCGACGGAGATTTCGCCAAGCGAACCAATGTATCGGAAATCCGACCGTCGGTTGAATTCTCGATCGGCACGATGCCGAATTCCGCGTGCCCTGATTCAACCTGTTCGAAAACGGCCGCGATCGTTCCCACGGCCACCAGTTCGGCGGATTGGCCGAAGCGATGAATTGCAGCCAGATGGCTGTAAGTGTATTCAGGGCCGAGGTAGGCAACTCGCAGCGACTTCTCCAGTTCGCGGCAACCGCTCGCAATCTCTCGGAAGATATTCTGAACAGCTCGTTCGGATAGCGGCCCCGAGTTTTCTGTGGCCAGATCAATCTGCACGGCGGCCAAATTTGAATCGCTCTGCTGCGCGAACTCCGCCCGACGGTTCAGCAGCGACAGCAACTCGCCGTCGATCACAGCCATCTGCTTGACGATCTTTCCTTTGCCAGCCGGCGGCTGGGCTGTCTCGCTCGTTGCGCTGGTAGTCTTCTTCTTGGCCATGAGTCGCAGGCGGTCGCCAGGTAAGATTGCGTCGCTTTCGCCCTGCCGAAGC
>JAGQOS010000137.1 GCA_020427265.1 Planctomycetales bacterium | reverse complement strand
TCAATTCTCGCGCGGAGAAAAGCTGCTTGCCGTCCACCAAACCATAAACGATCCACAGATCTTCCCAACCTTCTCCATTACCGGCCAACATGGGAGCCAGGAAGTTGTTCTCCTTGAAATGCGTATCGACGTTCTTTTCCCAGTCCAATTGTCCGATGATGAAGTCCAGGTCGTGATGCTTGTCATGCGGCATGTCCTTGACCAGTAGCGACCAAGGCACTTCACGACCCTCTACCAGCGACTGGAACATGCCAAACACGTCGCTTCCCCACTGTGGTTCGTAGGTGCAGAGCGAACCTGGCGCGTGAAGGACACCGGGCGGGATCAACCAGCCGGTGCCTCGCTGCAGTCGATAGGCCTTGGAGAGATCCAGGATGCCGTTGTCGCCCTTGTCCCAATTCGCCAGGCAGCGCCGGACCTGGTCTTTGGTCGTGCCAGGTTCCAGGCCCATGAAGGTGTAGGCGAAGTTGTTGTCAACGTTGTTCATTTGCGGCGAGAAGTAATAAGCCTCGGGCTTCCCTTCCTGGCCCACGAGCGCCGCGTCTTCGGCCCGCTGATGAAAATGATGCGGGATCGGGCCCATGTTATCGAAAAACTTCGAGTACACCGGCCAGCGATTGAAGCGGTCGTACATTTCATCGCCGATCAATGCCTGCGGTTGGTCGTCGACCGCTTCCTTGAGCAGGAATATCTGCCCGCCGCATTCGCAGAAGCTTTGGCCTTCGTGCCACACGCGGCCATCGTTCGCTGCATCGGTCGTGCTGGCGAACCAACGTTCGTCGATCCCGCCGCGGCTGGCGCCATATGCATACCAGTCGTCGGGATGGAGCTTGATGCGCTTGCCAGGGTGCAAAAAGCTGCGCGGCACCCAGGTGGGTGTGAGCCGCAACAGGCCTTCGCCTTCTTCCAGGGCGCGTGTCAAAAGGGGTCGCACATCATCGCCGCGAACGACCGGCTCGCCGGTAAAGGTGGTTTTTTCAGACATTGTCGCTCAGAAACGCCTTGTTTTGATGGGAACAGAAGTAGCCGCAGGCGGCGCTCGAATAAATACCGGGCCAGGGCGCCACCTGCGCGAAGTTCGCTTCGCGGGGGCCGGAGCGGCATCGAGCAATCCGCAAAAAATGGCGTCCGTGCCGCGAAATGAATCGCCCAATTCGTCCCTGGCCCGCGCCAGAAACGGCGCGAGATAAACTGTTGTAATGGTTCGCCCTGGGGCTTGGCAAGTAGCGAACTCATTTCGCGCCCCTTCTGCCTGGCCACGAGCCACATCTGCAGCCGACGCATCTCGGCACTCTGGAGAATCCATGCCCAAACCGGTATCATGATGGCGATTACCCAAATTATCGCTAAAACTGTTTGCAACGCAGGAGTGATTCCCGCCATGGCCGTCTACCGTTGGATTCTGACCGATCGCGAGCAAGCCATTTCCGTCTCCGCTGGACAAATTGGTCCCAGCGAGGTCGCCGGGTCGCCAACCAACTGGTCGGTCAAAAAACAAACACTGGCCTGCGGTAAGAGCGCCGGCGTCGAATCAATCGAAATTGATAATGGCAAGATCTGCCTCGTCGTCATTCCGACCCGGGGCATGAATCTTTGGAAAGCGACGGCCGGCGAAAAAACGCTCGGTTGGCGATCGCCGGTCGATGGCCCGGTGCATCCCGCCTTCGTGCCGCTAGCCGAACCGAGCGGGCTTGGCTGGCTCGACGGCTTCGACGAACTGCTCGTCCGCTGCGGCTTGGAGAGCAACGGCGCACCGGAGTTCAACGACAACGGCTCGCTGCGCTACGGGCTACACGGCCGGATTGCCAACCTGCCGGCGCACCACGTGAGCGTTTCGGTCGATGCCGACGGAATTTCCGTTACCGGTGAGGTCGACGAAACACGCTTTCATTTTCAAAAGCTGCGGCTTACGACCACGCTCAAGATTCCGTTCGGCAAAGCGGCCTTCTCGCTGCACGACGAAGTAACCAACCTCGGCGGCGCGGCCAAGCCGATGCAAATGCTCTATCACTTTAACATTGGCCGGCCACTGCTCGACGCCGGCTCGCGGCTCGTCGCCCCGGTCAAAACGCTCGTTCCGCGCAACGACCATGCCGCCAAAGATGTGGCGGCCTACGACAGCTATCTCGACGAACAAGCCGGGTACGAGGAACAGGTCTACTTTTTCGATCTGCATGCCGATGCCGCTGGCGCAACGCAATCGATGATCAAGAACGCGCATGGAACCGAAGGCGTGAGTGTGCGATTCAACAAAAAACAGTTGCCCTGCTTCACGCAATGGAAAGACACGATGGCCGGAGCCGATGGTTATGTGACCGGCATGGAACCGGCAACCAATTTTCCCAACCCGCGCTCGTTCGAAGGTGAGCAACGGCGCGAAGTCGTGCTCGAACCCGGGCAGTCGCAGGCGTTCGACCTCGACTTCGCCTGGCATCTCTCGGCCGACGAGGTGCAACGCGCCGAAGCGGCGATTGCCGAATTGCAACAGGCCGGCGCGCCGAAGATTCACGAAACACCGCAACCCGGCTGGTGCGCCTGACAGCGCGCCGCTTGGCAACTGGTCAATTCGGCACGCCCGTTTCCTCGGGCATCGATTGAATGACCTTCCACACCGCGCTGTGAATCTGCCCATAGAGTTCCGGTGAAAAATCCTGTCCGCCGCCGTATTGATTCGCCGGGCAAGTCATGCCGGCCGGGTTGCGGCGAAAGATCGTGGCATAGGTCGTGACGCCGGCGGCGAAGCGGCCGACATGATTCAGATGCACGACGTCGCGGTACAGGTCCGCCGCGCTGGCGTAGCCGGCGATCTGGCCTTCGCGCATGCGCCGATCGAGTTCGGCGACGACATGGCCGGCGGGAATCAGGCGCACGTCGGCGTCGGTCTTGTCGCGAACGCGTCGCAGCAGATGGGCGAAGTAAGCACGCGTTTGAATGGTCTTCGTATCGTCCGCATCCGCTGTTTCCTGTGTCCA
This sequence comes from Planctomycetales bacterium, assembly GCA_020427265.1. Taxonomy (GTDB): domain Bacteria; phylum Planctomycetota; class Planctomycetia; order Pirellulales; family JAGQOS01; genus JAGQOS01. The sequence goes on along the minus strand of JAGQOS010000137.1, from coordinate 7,773 downwards.
CACTTCGTGAAAGGCGCCTAGCTTTTGGCCGGGCCAAGGAGCGTAGATATAGAAGACGGCGGCCCGATTCTTGCCGGCTTCGCGGCTCTTGCCGATCAAATCAAGAACCCTCGCCGTATCGCTCGCCAAGGTCGAGTCGGCGCCAGGATGCGGCTGAAACGTAATCGCCTGCCACTCGTAGTTCGGCAGGGCATGGCCGAACGTTCCAAATGGCTCGACCGCGTTCACGCAGATCTCTTCCGGATGCGTCCAGATCCGCTCGAGCGACTTGCCGCAGTTGATGTGATACGCCTGCGTATGCTTCTCGCCGTGCTGCGCGGCCAAGGCTTCGATCGCCTTCGGCTGCGAATCCCAAGTGAGCGAATTGCCAATGCGATAGGCGCGCGTCGCTTCATCGGCAAAGCTGTAAGCAGCGAACAAAAGAACGGCGAGTGCAGAGCAAACTCGAAATGTCATTGTGTCGGCCTCGGGTGTGGTCGGTCTTCGGTTCGCTACGCGACAATCTCTTCGACCACTCGGCCATGCACGTCGGTCAGGCGGAAGTCGCGGCCCGCATAGCGATAGGTCAGTCGCGTGTGGTCGAGCCCGAGCAGATGCAGGATCGTTGCGTGCAGATCGTGCAGGTGTACTTTATCTTCGACCGCTTCGTAGCCGAATTCGTCGGTCGCTCCGAACTTGAAGCCGCCTTTCACGCCGCCGCCGGCGAGCCACATCGTGTAGCCCTTCACGTTGTGATCGCGCCCGTCGAGATCTTTCTTCGACGTATCGGGTGTCCGTCCGAATTCGCCACCCCATACGACGAGCGTATCTTGCAGCAAACCGCGTTGTTTCAAATCGGTCAGTAGCGCCGCGGTTGGTTGATCGGTCGATTTGGCGCGGGCTTCATGACCGGTCTTGAGCTTGGCGTGTTGGTCCCAGAATTCGTCGCACACTTCCACATGGCGCACGCCGGCCTCGATCATGCGGCGGGCGAGCAGGCATTGCCGACCGAAGTTATCGCTGGGCTTGCCGGCGCCGATGCCGTACATATCCAGCGTTTCCTGGCTCTCGCTCGCCAGGTCCATGACCGAAGGCAATTCATCCTGCATGCGAAACGCCAGTTCGAACGATTCGATCACGCCGTCGATCTGCGAATCGGCCGGGTCGGACTCGGCATAGTGGCGGTTGAACTGTTGAATCAGGTCGAGTTGGCGGCGTTGTTCCAGCGACGAAAACCGTTCGTTGCGAATGTTGCCGATCTCGGCGTCTTTCACGTTGGTCTTCACGTCGCCCACAGCCGTGCCCTGATAAACGGCCGGCAGGAAGGCCGAGCCGTAGTTCTTGGTGCCGCCGTTGATCAGCGGCGGACACAGGCTGATGAAGCCGGGCAGATTCTGATTCTCGGTTCCCAGGCCATACAGAATCCACGCGCCCATCGACGGACGCGTGAAGGCGAAATTGCCGGTGTGCAATTGCAACATGGCCGGCGTATGGTTGGCAATGTCGGCATGCATGCCCGAGAGCACGCACAGGTCGTCGGCATGCTCGGCCGTGTGTTTGAGCAAATCGGAAACCCAGAGCCCGCTTTCGCCGCGCTGTTTCCACTCCCATTGCGGCGGCACGAGCAACCGGTTTTTCGTCCGGCCGGGCTTGCCGGCGCGATCGGCCAGGGCTGGTTTATAATCGAACGTTTCCATGTGCGACGGCCCGCCGCGCATGTGCAAGAAGATCATCCGCTTGGCGCGCGCCTCGTGATGCGGCTGCTTCGGCGCGAGCGGACTGGTATACGCCGGCGCATCGGCCGCGCGACACAAATCGGCCAAGGCCAGATAACCCATGCCGCAGGTCGCGCTCTTTAAGAGCGTGCGTCGCGAAAGTTGGAAATTCATGGCATTCGTCCTTAGTCCAAGAAGCGAAATTCGGCGCGCGCGAACATTCCCTGGCAAAGCATCGACCACGCGCGCTGCGCGTGCGCCGCATTGTCGGCGTCGGCCGGTTTGTCGCGAGCCATCTGGTCGAGGAATTCGGCGCCCGCGGCGCGTTCTTCGTCAGACGGCTGGCGACCCAGGCAAATTTGGTAGAGCAACTTCAAACGATCGTCGCGCTCGTCGCCGCTGGCGAGAATTCGCGCGGCCGCCGCGTCGGCTTGTTCTAAAATGAACGGGCTGTTGAGCAGGTAAAGCGATTGGGCCGGCACATTCGTGGCGTCGCGCTGGCCTTGCACGTTCGAAGGTTCCGGCAGATCGAACAGCCGGAGCGGCTCGGGAACGATGCCGCGTATGATCGGCAAATACACGCTGCGGTAAGGGAACGGCTCGTCGAGAATCTTGGTGTTGATGCCGCGTCCGACCTCGCCCTCGCCAATCTTCAACACCAGCGAACCCGCCGGGCGCGAGGTATCGAGCGTGCCGGCGGCGAGCATCACGGCGTCGCGCAGCGGCTCGGCTTCCAGCCGGCGGCGATTCATACGCCACAGCAACCGGTTTTCGGCGTCCGTGGCATACGCCTCTTCGCTGTAGTCGCTCGCCAGCTGATAGGTGCGCGAGAGGACGATCTCGCGAATCAGCGACTTGAGCGACCAGTCGAGTTCGTGGCTCAAACGCCGCGCCAAGTAATCGAGCAGTTCGGGGTGGCTCGGCGGTTCGCCGTTGACGCCAAAATTATCGACCGTGCGAACCAACCCTGAACCGAAGAGATGATGCCAAACGCGATTGACGATAACGCGCGACGTGAGTGGATGCTCGGGGTGCGTGATCCACTGGGCCAGCTCCACGCGTCCGCTCTGCTCGGTCGCCGTGATCGTAGGCGGATCGGGCAGCGCGACACACGAGAGGAAACCGCGCGGCGCCACGTCGCCGTTCTTTCCCTTCTCGCCGCGCAGTTGAATCGGCCAATCGCGAATTGTTTTCGCGTCGCGCACGCCGATCGCAAGTTCCGGTTGCGGAAGATTCTGCCGCAACTCGGCCACCTGGGCTTCGAGCTGTTTGGCTTCGCGGTTCTTTTCTTCGAAGGCCTTGATCTGGCCGAGCAGCTTACGGTCTTCGGCCGAGACCTCCTCCATTTCCTTCAAGGCGACACGCTTGGCTTTCCAATCGTCGGGCAGGCGTTTGGCCAGGTTGTCGGCCTGTTTGCGCGCCTGGGCCAGTTGTTTGCTCAGCTCGCCGATTTCCTTTTGCTGTTCGGCGAACTGCTTCTTGTCGAAGTCGTCGCCGCCGAGCGGTAGATAAACCTTGAGCTTGTCCGGCAGGTTATTCGGCCGGTTCGTGCTGCCGCCGTAGAGCGTGTCCGTGCTGCGGAAAATGCTGGCCAGGGCGTAGTAGTCGGCGGTCGGCACGGGATCGAATTTATGATCGTGGCAGCGCGCGCAACTGACCGTGAGCGCGAGCATCGATTTGCCGATCACGTCGATCTGATCGTCGGCAATGTCGAGCTCGAGATTGCCGCCGTTGAGCGACTTGGAGCCGATCGCCAGAAATCCCGTGGCGATCTGTTGCCGGCGGCTCGTTTCTTTCGAATCGGCCGGCAATAGGTCGCCGGCGATCTGTTCGCGTACGAACTGGTCGAACGGCATGTCGGCGTTCAGGGCGTCGATCACGTAATCGCGATAGCGCCAAGCGTATGGCATGAGCACGTCGCGGCTGTTGCCGGCCGACTCACCGTAGCGGGCCACGTCGAGCCAATGCCGGCCCCAGCGTTCGCCGAAGGCGGACGAAGCCAAGAGCCGGTCGATCAAGCTCGCGACGGCTTCCGCCGACGAGTCGGCCAGGAACTGGTCGATTTGCTCCGGTGTTGGGGGCAGTCCTGTCAAATCGAACGACAAACGTCGCAGTAGCGTGAGCCGATCGGCATCGGCGACCGGCGCAATGCCCTCGGCCGCGCGCTGCGCTTCGATAAAGCGATCGATGTCGGTGCGCGGCCAATCCGAATTGGTTTGCGGCGGCGCTGGTGCGGCGATCGGTTGCAGCGACCACAGTTCGGTCGTTTCGGCCGGCGTCGATTCGACTTCCGCCATGGGGCCGTCGCGCGGGTCGGGCGCGCCCATCTTGACCCAGCGGACGAAATCGTTGATCACGTCGTCGTCTAATTTGTTCTTGGGCGGCATTTCGAAGTCTTCGAAACGCAACGCATTGATCAGCAAGCTCGCTTGCACGTCGCCCGGCACGACGGCATGCCCCGATTCGCCACCCAGACGAATACCCGCGCGCGTATCGAGTTGCAACTCGCCTTTAATCTCTTCCGACTCGGCCGAATGGCACGAGTAGCAGTGCTTTACGAGCACTGGGCGAATTTTTGTTTCGAAGAAACGGATCTGTTGGTCCGACGGCATTTCATCGGCTTGGATCGTGGCGGCGAAGCCAACCGACAACAAAGCAAACAGCGCGTATCGCATCATAGGTCCGCCCAGACATGCGTAAGGGAAATCGAACGTTGGCAACTGGTCTCGCGCGGAGACGCGAAGCGAAGGTGGGATCGTATCAGGTGGGATGTTTTCCTCGGTTCGTGTCGCTGCCGGTCTCGCGAACGACCGACCGACCCGGTAGTCTGTAGTTTACTCGAACTGGCCGATCGATTGCAAAATCGATCGTGGCCGCGAGCAGGCATTTTTTTCACCGGCGGACACGAAAAATCTCGCGGTTTTTCCCACCTTACGTTGCTCGAACATCAAACCGACGCACGAATGGCCCGTTTTATTCTCCCGAGCACGACTAGCGGACTGCGCGTGGCGACAGCGCGGTGGCTGAATGTGCTTGCCGGACTACTGATCGCCTATGAGGCCTATTTGCTGTTTTACGTGGCTTACCTGGCTTGGAGCCGCGAAGACTTGCCCGACCCGCAGTTGGCGCATCGGCCGGTGCTCGGCCCGTGGCGCGAGGACCCGGTGTTTCGGCCGCTCGTGGCGCGCATGCTCACGATGCCGGCGGCCTCGCTGGCGACGGCGATCGCCTCGGCGGTCGTGCGTTGGAATTTGGCGGCCGTGCTGCTCGGCGGCGCGAGCATCCTGATTCTCGTGCTCGTCAATTTCTACTTTGCCTGGCTGCTGCGCTAACCAGGTCGCGCAAGCAGAAAGCGCCGGGTTCGATCAATTGCACGAGCAGCAGGGCGGCCAGCAACCGGCCGACCGTGCCGAACAGGAAGAACGCGCCGAACGGATCGAGAACCGTGGCGCCGAGGCGCAACGCGAATTCGGTTTCGGTCATCCAGTCGAACAGCGCGCCGCCGAGCAGTGTGCCGCAGCCATAGGCCAGCCCGGTCACGGCGAAATAGATCGACACGCGCGGCGAGGCTTCGCGCCGATCACCCAACTTCAAAAGCATCGCCGGCAAGCCGACATTGATGCCCGCATAGGCGATCCACGCCACATAGGCCACTGCCAGCGGCCAGCGCCGCTCGGGTGTGCTCAGCAGATGAAAGAGCGGACCCAAGGCGATGAGTACTTGCGATACGACCATTACGGGGCGATTGCCGAATCGATCGGCGAGCCAGCCCACGCGCGGTCCAATCAGACTTTGTCCGGCAAACATGACCGAACGAAATAGCATCATCGCCAGCAGCGAGAATTCGAGCACCCGATACGCATAGATCGCTTGCGGGGCTTGCGTCGTACCGTTGACGAAGGAGAAGACGATTCCAAAGGCGACCAGTCGCCACAACGCGGCATTGCGCAGCGCCGGGCCGAGCGACGCGCGGCCGGCCGCATTCGCGTCAGCACTTTTGGGATCGGCCATGTGCGCCAGCGGCGCCACGGCCAAGAGCATGACCAGCGCGCCGGCCCCGGCCGGAATCGCGTAGGCGAGCCAGCGCGGCGCACCGGGCATCGATGCCCGCCACACATAGGCGAACGCCCCGCTGGCTAACATGCCGGCGATGCGCCCCACGGTAAGAAACCGCTCGCGCTGGCCGAAGAAACGGCCCCGTACTTGGCGAGGAACCAGATCGTGAAACCAACTCCACAGCGCGATCGTGGCGAAGAATTCCAGTAGATGATACCCGCTCCAGAGCAACACTAGCGCGGCGAGCGACGCGGTCGGCGATCCCAACACGCCCGGCGCGCTGCACACCGGCAAGAGCAGCAGCAACAAGTTGCTCAGCGCGTAGAACCAAACGCAAAACGCGCGTCGCGAAGCGATGCGCGCCAATAGCGCCGGAGCGCCCAACCGCGCGAGTCCCAACAATCGCGGCGCGGCGACGATCGCGCCCACGGCCAATCCCAGCGCGCCGAGTTCCTGCGCCAGGTAGATGATCAGCATCGTCGACGTGAGCCCATTGCCCACGGCCCACAATCCGCCGTTCCAATACGCCAGGCGTATCGCCTTGCGGCGCGCATGGCGATCGAGCTGTCCCAAATCGGCTGGCGTCATGCCCCTGAAAGTAACGAGCAGGCCAGTTGGAGGCTAGATGTTGGAGAATGAATTAGGCGACCATTGAATCATTCCACCACCGGCTTGCAGTAGGCCAGCGTGAGCAGGGCGTAGCCGGTGGCCAGGCTGGCGTCGCCTTCGAGCCAGCGCTCGTTGTCGTTGGCCCAGGAGCCGTCGCTGCGTTGGCGGCGGGCGAGTTCTTCGGCCAGCTCGCGGCGCCAGTCGTGCTTCGCACCGGAGCCGTCTTCGACCAGGCCCACTTCCATGGCGTCGAGCGCCTTGGCGAAGAGATGGTAGTAATAGTACAGGCCGTTGTCGGCCATGCCCGGGTTTTCTTTGACCGTGTAGAAGCGTTGAATCCATTTGAAGGCCGCCTTCACGCGCGGATCGTCGGCCGACACGCCGGCGTAGAGCATGCTCTTGAGGCCGGCATAGGTCATCGAACCGTAGCTGCGCAGGCCGCCCTCGGGTGTTTCGCCGGCTTGGCTCGATCCGCCCGCGGCCGGCGTGTAGTAAAAACCGCCGTCGGGATTCTTGGCGGCGAAGGGTGTCGTGTTGTGTTCCGTCTCGAGGTTCTGGGCGCGGGAAACGAAGATCAACGCCTTTTGAACCGCCGGGTCGTCGGGGCCATTGCCGGCCGCGCGCAGCGCGTCGATCAGGAAGCTTGTGTTCGACAAGTCGGGTCGCTTATGACGTCCGTAGCCGGCGCCGCCGTAGTTCGTGCTCGCCTGGTCCTGGTCTTCGCTTTCGTCCCATTGAATGCCTTTAAGGAACGCGTCGGCCCGCTTGATGGTCTTGTCGTAGCGGCCGTTGCGGTTGGCTTCGGTAAAGCACAACACGGCCAACGCGGTTTCGTAATTCTTATGCGTCGATTCGAGTGCGTGAATGCCGCCGTCGTCGCGCACGAACGTTTCCAAATACGCCAACGCCTTGGCCACGGTCGGATCTTGCGGCGTGCGTCCATTGCGCAGCAACCCGGTGGCGACGAGCGCCGTAATACCCGGGCCCGAATAGGCGGCGAACGAGCCGTCTTCGGCCTGATTTTTTCGCAGGTATTCGACACCGCGATCCACGGCCTTGGCATACGTGGCCGCATCGGGGCCAAGCTTTGCGTCGGCGGCCAAGGCAGGGCTAGCTGCGAAAGCGACGGCGAGCGAAAGCAAGAGGCAGAACATGCGCATGGAAGGTATCTCCATCTAAGTTGAATTGGTCGCGCGGTTCGCGCGATGAACGACGGCGGGTTCAAGGCGCGCCAGCTCACTACATCCTATCATTGGGAGCTGTTCGCAGGAAAACAATTCCTTTATTCCCGCATGAAGACTGCAAAGTTGAAGCGAGGGGGGCAGGACCATGTTTTCGGTCGACGATTCTCGGCTAAAGGTCACGATGGTTCAGTCGAAAAATGTACCAGCCCCCGGACTTCGCAGCCCTCCTG
>JAGQOS010000136.1 GCA_020427265.1 Planctomycetales bacterium | reverse complement strand
CCGGTGTCAGCGCCTGGAAGCCAAAGCCGTTGAGATTCGGCGCCGTGTCGCGCACCGGATCGGCGGCAGGCAAACCCTGCAACATGGCGTTGCGATCGAGCGCGTAAACAGCCGGGCTGCTTTCGTTGCTCGTAACGTAGTAAGCATCGGGCCACACGGCGAACTTCGGATAGTCGGGAAATTCATTGGTCTGAAAGAAATAGTGATGCCAGAGATTGTCGGTCGGATCGTCGGTTTGCGACACAAACATCGAAAAGCCGTTCGTGCTCGCGCCAAATTCGGCTAGCAGCCAACGATTGGCCAGGTGATCGTACAGCACGACCGGGTCGCCGGCGCCGTCGGCCCCCGGCGTGCCGGAAGGCGCGAGCGAATCGAGCGCCAACGGCCCCATCACCAGGCTGCCATCGGTCTTGTCGTAGATGGTGAAGTCGGCGCCGCCCGGCCCATTAAGCATTTGGATGTAGTAGTTCAAGCCCACGTCGCCGACCGTGTCGGGCGGCTGCGCGCCGGTGAATCCTTGACCGTCGAAATTCAAAATCGGCGTGTCGAATTGCGTCGCTTCACCCGTGCCGCCGATGATGTGGCCCAGCGCGCTGCCGATGCCACTGATATCTTGGGCCGTGTCGAAGTCGCTGTTGCCTTCCGTATCGAAATCGGCGCCGCGCGTGACGGTCAGCGTGTAGTCGCCCGATGCGACGACCGTGGCGAAATACGCACCCGGACTCCCATCGACGAGGTCGACAAAGTTGTTGATGACCAGCGACGCATTTTGGGATGAAATGCCTTCGGCTAGTACGGTGGTTCCGTCGCTAGCCGTCAATTGCAACGCGGCTTCGGCGCCCGTGAGCATGGCGAGCACGATCGTGGCCGATTGGCCGTCTTCGAGCGTGAAGCGATAGGGGTCGCGATCGCTGGTCATATCGGCCGTGCCGAACACGGCCGCGCGGTCGGCGCCGTTTCCCAGCGAGCTAAAGGACGCGAGCAGATCCGTATCACCCGTTTCATAGGCGGAATTCAGCAGTACGGTCAGCTTATAGGCACCCGTGGAACCGCCCACGCCGGCGACACCAATCTCGAACACGCCGCCGGTATCGGTTGGCACGCTCTGCACAATCGCCCGTTGTCCGGCGGCTGCCGAGCCGTTTCCCACGACGGCCATCGTGGGGTCGAACACTTGGGCCAGCGGTTCCAGCACGCCGTCGCCTTCGACCACGACTGTGAGGGTTTGCCCCGGGTCGACTTCCAGCCGATAAGTATCGATATCGCTGCCGGTTTGGATCGAAGCCTCGATGGCGCCGGTATAGATCAAAGAACCCAGCGGCTCGATCGGCAGCAGCGGAATCGGAAAGTCGCGCTCCGCGAGGTCGACGGCAAATTCGATCACGAAATCGCCGCCAGGTGTGCAGTCGCCCGAGGGCATGGTGGTTGTCGGCTCGGCTTCGCCGTCGAGATCGTTGCCGTCGAGATCTTCGAAATGATTCAGGCCGCTCAGCAGGGTTAGCGTGAAATCGTCGTCCGGCAGGTCGTCGAAGCCGAGCGTCAATGTCGAGGACGCCGCGTCGTAGTTGAACGACATGGGCGCGTGCGTTCCGCTCAGCGCGCCGATCAACGAGACGTCGTCGGCATCCAGATTCGTTTCATCGAGCGCCTCGTCGAACTGCGCGGTGTAGACGAGCGACGGCCCCGCCGCAATGCCGCCGGCAACGATCGACGAAGCGATCACGCGCGGCCCGGTAAAATCGAGTTCGCGATTGCCGAAGTCGACACCGGTTACAATCTCGCCGTCGCCAACCTCCACTTCATGCGCCACGGGAAACTTACCGCGGAAACGCACCGCGTCGATCTCAATCTGACCAGGGCCGGTGTACGACTCCGGTACATTTTCCCAAAAGTAGAGCCGCACGGTCTGACCGCCGTAGGAGAACAGGTCGACTTCGTGCGTCTGCCAGCCGGTGTCGCCGGTTGGATTCTCTGTCTGGGGCCCGGTAGAAAAGGAGTAGAGCGTGTCGAGAATTGCATCGCTGTTCGGGTCGCGCAGTTGCACTTCGTATTGCCGCGCTGCAGCGCCCGATCCGCCCACGGTAAAGTCCCACTGCACGCGGTCTTGCCACGAAAGGGTCGATCGGCCGCCGACCGGAATTGTAAGGTCCTGATACAACGTGAATTCGAGCGGGCCATCGCCGTCGAAGCCGTTCCAGGCATCGTATTGGCCATCTTGGGGCGAAGTCGGTGTGACAAAACCCGTGCCGTCGCCAGCCGTCGCCACCGTCCAATCGCCATAAGGCGTTCCGCTCACCGACGCCGTCCAGCCGGTGAAATTGCCCAGTTCGAAGCTGCCATTCTCAAGCACGCGCGGGACAAAGGCGATGATGTTTGCCGTGTCGCTTACCGTGGCCGGCGAACCTGTGCCGTCGTCGGCGTCGTTGTACGAGACGGAAATCGTTTGCCCGGGACGCACATTGAGCACACCATCTTCCGCCGCGCCGGCAGCGCCGTCGGTTGCGATCGTTGCTTCGAAAACACCGGCCGCCACTTCGCCGAGCGCGACCGTTTCCACGTCGCCGCCGTCGGATTGAATCGACAGATTGACTGGGCCGTTGCCGGACAGGTCCACATCGCGCAAGGTCACGGTGACCGATGTCCCAACTTCGTAGGTATCGAGGTTGAAAAAGATCGCGCCTTCGCTCGTGGCTGGCAAATCGAACGCTTCGGTCACGCTGGTGGCGTTGGCGCTGCCGCCGTCGTCGGCCGAAAAGCCCATGCCGCGCCGCGCGAAAGCGGTCCAAATCGCCAGGCTGTTTGCGCCGCCGGTCAACGCCAGGTCGGCGGCCAGGATCGCATCGCGCGCGTCGAGAAAGCTCGGGTTGGATGGCTGCAATTTGAGCCCGTCCATGACCAACTGCAGCGCCAAGTTGTTGCCGCCCGCTCCTTGATACAAGTCGCTATCGAAGCCGAGCCCCGGCGGCAAGGCCGGGTCGAGCGCAGCGCCTTCAATCAGCAGCCAATTCAAATCCCACAAAGCCGAGGCCCAAATCTCACCGGAATTGTGCACTTCATTGCTGCCGTTGTAATCGCCATAGGTCAGCGGGTCGGTGGCCATGTTGAAGCTATAGGGGAAACGGCGAATCCCGTCGCCATCGACCGGCTGTCCGAGCACATAGGTGCCCACGCCAAAGGCGTCGTTCGCCGCGTCGCTCGGCATTTGCGAAAACATCAGGCTCCACCAATCGCTCCAGCCTTCGCCCATGCCGCCGCTCTGCGTGGCGTTGAGCGCGCCGGAGTTCGCCGGCCCGCCGGTCAATCGATTCGAAACCCCGTGCCCGTATTCGTGAACAATAATGCCGTTATCGAGATCGCTGTCGCGATTGGGCGAGGTTTGCGTGAAGATAAATTGCTGCATGCGCGGCGTCGAGCCGTCGGGCGGTGTGGCGAAGTTGGCGTTGTTCGTTCCCGAACCGTCTTGCGCGTCGGCTTGCACGGCGTCGCCGCCCAGTCCGCCGTTGCCGTAGTTGTTCGTCTGAAAATTTCCCGACACTTCGTCGAAGCCGTACTGGTAATGCACGTCGTGCAGCACGTTGTTCCAGTAGAACAAGTTCGTGATCGCCGCTTCCTGATAGTTCGAAGGGTCCTGCGCCGCGTCGATCGCAAAATTGAAGTCGAGCGCCGCGCCGCCGTCGGGGCGAAAGCCGCCTGAGTTGTCGGCGTTCGTATCTTCCTGCGCCGAAACGTTGTTGCCGCGCGTGTCGGTGAACTCGGCGCCGGCCGCGCCGTCGGTATCGTGCCAGCCGAACGGCGATGCGATCGCATCGTGCGGGTCGACCTCGATCGTGCGACCGCCGTCGTTCGGCCCTTCCAAAGGCAGGGCGAAGACTTCGTACGACGCGTCGTCGACCCAGTCGGCCAGGTACACTAGCTCGCCGTTCGCGGCGCTCACGCTGGCGTCGAACCAGTGGTCGCGATCGAGCGTTTGTACTTCGAGGCTCCAGGCCAGCTGCACGCCTCCTTGCCGCACCGGCACGTATTGCAGGTGCGCCGGAATATCGGCCAGCGACAGACCACTGCCCGAAAGCAGGGCACGCTGTGCGACGCCGTCGTCGAGCGACCTAACCTCCGGCAATTTCTCTAGTGGCCAGTCCATCGCGGCGGCCAGCGCCGACAGCGCCTCGTCGGCCCCCAGACGCGGCGTGCTCGCGCTGCGGTACACGTCGAGACCCGCGACCAGGCTGCTGCCGACGTTCAACACCCGGCCGTCGGCCATGATGTTGACATTCACATCGGCGTTGACCACGTCGAGACCTTGATAGGTCTGCCGGAAATACAGATGGGTTGTGCCGGTGTGCCGGCTCCGCCCGCGGTCGGTCAGTCGGAGCGAAGCGACGTCGTCGGCGTCGATGCCGAGTTCGCCGGCATGTTCGCGCAAGAACGCGCGGGCGATCTTCTCGGCGTCGTCCGACGAGGGGCCGGATAGGAATTCGCCGGACTTGGCCAGCCGCACTTGATTGGGCAAGTAAAACCCGGTCGTGAGCGCTTGCAGTCGCTCATGTTCGTTCCGCGCGGCGGCTTGGCGCAAGTCGGCCGCATGCGCCGCGGCGGCGGCCGATTCGTCCGCCGCCATTTCAGCGTATTCGACCGCTTCGCCCAACGGCAGCGGCCCCACAAACGGCACGACGCCGAGCGATTGCGCATCGACCGAGGCGACACTGAACAATTCCGCGCCGGCATAGGTCGCCACGATCGAACTCGTGGCCGTCGCGGGATCGATCGCGTAGAGATCGGTTCCCAGGTTAACTGCGTAAATCATCCCGTCGGGGGCAAAGTCGAACTCCGAAGCGAAGATTCCCATCGATCCCACGGTCGAACTCACCGCGGCTGTGGCCGGATCGAGTGTGAAGAGATCGGCGAAACCGCCGTAGAGCGTGCCGTCGGGCGCGAAATCGATGGCGCGAACGATCTCGGTAAGCTCGCCAACTTCCGTAGCGAAAGCCGTTGCTGGATCAATCGAAAATAAACGCCGCGTCGGCGTCGATGAATTTGTTACTGCAAACAGTTCACCGGTCGGCGAAAACGCGATCGCCGTCATCAAGATGCCGGTTTCCGTGCTGCTGTCGATCGAGCCGACGGTTGTCGTGACGCCCGTATTCATGTTGATCGTGCGCAGCGAACTGCTCGCGCCGTAGAGAATGCCGGTCGTCGGGTCCAGATCCATTCCGGCATGGAAGCCGGATGCCCCGATCGGCACTTCGGCAGCCGGGTCCGTTTGCAATTCGACCAGCGCAAATCCGTTGGGGTCGCCGCTGCCCGTGCCGGCAACCAAACGGAAATCGCCGCCATTGCCGCCGGTTGAAGGTTGCGGGAAGGTCTGCTCCCAGCCGGTCTGCATGACTTCCGCTACTGAGTACGAGCCAGCATCCAGGCCAACGAAGGCATACGCCCCTTGGGCGTCGGTCATCTGGCTCGGCTCTTCCGGGTCGAGCTGACCGTTTAGGTTCAGGTCGAGGTAGATCTCCCAGTTCGGCAGTGTCGTTTCGCCGTCGCCCGGCTCGAAAAGCCCGTCGGCGTCGACGTCGTTCCACTTGATGCCGTGAATTTCGCCGTTGATCGCGGTCGCTTGCAGGCTCTCGGCGCTCCAGGCCAGATCGACGGCCAGTAGCCGCCGGTCTTCGAGCGGTTCTCCACGGGGCTGGAAACCTCGTCGTGTGGCTGCTGAATTCCGATGCAGTCGCGCGCCTGCACTGCGCGCCGGCCGTTGCGAACGATAACCGAGTGGCATGGCTTCTCTGCTCCCTGCTCCCTGTGGCGACTCTCGGAATGCCAACCTTCCGCTGTGCTGACGCCCATCGAACGCCGCCCGCCTGGAATCGCCGAGTTGCCTCGTGTTGCCGGCGGGAAACCGTCCCATAGGATTAGTGCAAATCGTACCATCATTCCCGCGCCCAGAGCAACAAACTTCGGCGTTTTTCCAGGGCTTTTACTCGAAACGCTCACGAGCTATTGAGGCTTTCTGTACGGCCGTTCGAGCGACCCCGCGGGAGAACTGCAAAGTCGGGGTCTGGTCCATTTTTCGGCGGGCAACGGATGCAACATGGGTACAATCGTTGGCCGAAAACATGGACCTGACCCCTTCGCCTTTGACTTTGCAGTTCTCCTGAGCGACCCCGGGGCTGAATTGCCGGCAGACCTGTCATCCGCGACAATGGAGGGGCTAATTCCGATTCCGGAACCCTACAGACTAACCCTTGGCAAATGCCGTTTTCTGCTCGCTACATCCTGGGCATTTTGTTGGCCCTGCAACTCGTGGCCATTGTGGCCAACGCGGCGACGACCGGCATCGACCGATTCCGCGCCGACGAGAGCTTTCACGATCGGCCGGCGCACCTGCTGGCCATAACGCACCTGGCCGCGATTGGTTGCCTCGCGCTGGCCGTTGCCTGGCGACGGCGGCCGCATGTTGGGTTCTGGATTCTTGTGGGTGCGGGGTGTTGGTATTTGTGGTTCGACGCCACGTTCGCCCTGGGCGAGGCGATCGAAACGGCGATCGAACACGCGCTGCAGTTAGGCGAGAGCGGTTGGTCGCGACGGCTCGACGACTTCTTTCTCGCCGCGTTTGCACTCGCCGGCCTGGCCGCGCTCTTCGTGCATCGCCAAGAACTGGCCCGGTTCCATGGCGTTGGCCGACTGTACCTGGCCGGCCTGGTATTGCTCTTCGGCATGGTCGCACTCGATATCGCCGGCGCGCAGATTGAGACAGTCATTCCCCGCTTTGGCAAGACCGCATCGACCGGCCTGCCGTTCGCCGTGCTCGAATTCATGGAAGACGCCATGATGCTCACCGGACTGACCCTCTGGCTGGTCGCCACGGCCGATTGCCTGCATCAAGAGCGCCGCGTGCGCGACCGGGAGTAGGTGCACAAGTTCCCTGCGGCCTGTCAACGGATCGTCTATCATGTCCTGATTGCACCTTGCCCCGCTCAACCCTCAACCCTCAACCCTCAGCCCCGCCCATGCGAGCCATGATTTTGCGCGAGCTGGCTGCGCTCGCCGATAACCCCGCGCCGCTCGAACTGGTCGATCTGCCCACGCCGACACCTGCTGCCGGTGAAGTGTTGTTGCAAGTGCACGTCTGCGGTGTTTGCCATACCGAGCTCGACGAAATCGAAGGGCGCACCGCGCCGCCGCGGTTGCCCATCGTTCTTGGGCATCAGGTCGTCGCCACGGTGGCCGAACTGGGCGCCGGCGCGACGCGCCATCGTGTGGGTGATCGCGTTGGTGTGGGTTGGATTTATCACTCCGACGGCTCGCCCGAGGAAAATCTGAGCGACGCCTTTCAGGCCACGGGGCGCGACGCGAACGGCGGCTATGCCGAGTTTCTGGTCGTGCCCGAGGACTACGCCTATCCGATCCCCGAGGGCTTCTCCAATGCCGAGGCTGCGCCGCTGCTGTGCGCCGGCGCGGTTGGCTATCGGGCGTTGCGGCTTTGTAATCTGGCCGACGGCGCGGCCCTCGGCTTCACCGGGTTTGGCGCTTCGGCGCATCTAGTTTTGCAGATGGCGCGGCATCGCTATCCGCATAGCCGCTTCTACGTGTTCGCCCGCAGCGCGGCGGAACGCGAATTCGCCTTATCGCTCGGCGCTGCCTGGGCCGGCGACACGCACGAGAAAGCACCCGAGCCGCTCGATGCGATCATCGATACCACGCCGGCCTGGAAGCCGGTCGTTATGGCGTTGGCCAATCTGCGCCCGGGCGGCCGCCTGGTGATCAACGCCATTCGCAAAGAAGATCGCGATCGGCAGGACTTGCTCCACCTGAGCTACCACGAACACTTGTGGCTGGAGCGCGAAATCAAGTCGGTGGCGAACGTCACCCAATTCGACGTGCGCGACTGCCTGAGCCTGGCGGCCGCCGCCGGCGTGCGTCCGACCGTCACAACGTATCCGCTGGCCGACGCGAATCACGCCCTGGTGGAACTGAAACAAGGCCACGTCCGCGGCGCCAAGGTGCTGGAGATTGGCGGGGAGTGAACGACGAGCGTTCACTGGGCACGCGCCAACAATGCTACAATACAGTTCCGACTGGATCGCGTGCTCAAGTGCATGCCATGATTCGTCCGCTTTGGGCGGCCCATGTTGGGCGGTTAAGACGCATATCCGTAGATACTCGCGAACGTACCGTCAATGATCGAATCTCGCTGGATGTACACGTCGAGATGTTCGCCGTCGCACCAGTTCCAACCGAGATTGTTGTCAGAACCGAGCGTTATTAGTCCCGTCCAGTCTTTGCCCGGACTTGTATTGTCGGTGCGCCCGTGGACAGGATACCCCATCAACCAATGCTCCGCCTGATTGATCTTGTTCCGCAAGTCGGATACTTGCCAATCTTCGTCTGCTGCAATCAATACTGCGTCTTCCGTATCCTTTGCCTCTGGCAGATCCAAGCCATCGGCCATGTGCAAGGCGCAACAAGGAAGGAGTTCGTTCCATTCGTCCAGTTCCACCTCGGGAGTATGGCGATGAAGTCGCGTACCACCGTTTACAAATATGCCTCGAGTTAAGCCTTCAATCTCCCGCCAGTGGTCACCATGACGATCGACAACCCCCGGTTGGACACCATCGCCCTGGAATACAAACAGCAGTAGCAAGCCATCGGCTGGTAGTCCGAATCGAGCCGTGGCCTGTGAATGCCGAATATCTTTGAATGCGATTTGCCCCATGAAGCCCATCGGGCCTAGATTGCACTTAGGCCACACGAAACCGTCAGGGACATCAGGGCGACCACCGAACTTGCTTGTGCCTACCGGGAGACTTGATTCGTCAGTGGAAACGGTCCGGATCGTGACGATGGGGCGCGTCCAAGTGAAAATTGTTTTGGTAGCTGAGAGCAGATTCAGTTCAAGGATGCCCGACAATAGGCGGAAGCCAATTGAATTCAGCCATACCTCGTCATCCGAACTCGGAGTTGGAAAGCTGCCAGCGTCCCGATGATCGAAGAACGCTCTTTCGACAGCACGAATGAAATCGGCCTTTTGCCTGTCTCGTTTGTCAAGCCAGAGTGCATACTGCCGATACGCATCGCATGAGCTGAAATCGGACGCGAGTTGCATGATCCATTGAATCTCGTCCGGATCGGTGGATGCCGGTAGGAACTTCGTATCCATCGTGCGATTATCCCCAATGATATGTTTGCGGACGAACGATTATTCTACGGCGCAGCGCCGTATAGGATTGCCGACAACGGTATTATTGAGCGCTCAGGCGTATAATACGCCTATGCATTTTGCCGCTGCAAATCCACAAACCCAAGCATGCCAGCAGCTTATCTTCATGCGGATCGCAGAGCAATCGACGTGATAACCAGCGCAGCGCTCAATTAACGCCCGCCAGGAACCTATTATCTAGCGCAATCTGCCCGGCAGAGGGGGTGGTCGGATTGACCTTGGTATGCCGAAATTGCGTCCTGGGCGAGCTTGGCGGTTGATTGCCTAAACGTGAGGATTGTTGTTTTACCACGAAGGTCACGAAGAGCACGAAGGGGACCGAGGTCGATTTTTTTCCTTCGTGCTCTTCGTGACCTTCGTGGTTAATTCGGTCTTTCTTCCAGCAGTGCTGGAGTGAAACCGTGCCAGAAAGCCTGAGGACGGAAGCGGAAAGATGGCGATTTTCCGGATTGACTTTTGTGTGGTGGTGTATATACTTGTATATATGTGTGACCTAGGAAGGCGAGGGGAAAGGCCGGGATTCAATGACCAAGTCCGAATGACCAATGTCCAAGGTTGTTGAGGGTTGAGGGGCGGTTGGTTGGGCGGCGATCTTGCTCAAATGTCGCGGTTGCTGAAAACGCCGATACGCGACAAAACACGACAAAAAAGGCGACATTCGCCCCGTAGTAATGCGAAAAACGCGGGAATTTCGGCACTTTGGCCTGTCACGTTTTGTCGCAGGGTTACGACAGGAAGTGACAAAACACGCCATTTCGCTCGCCGACTGCGACAAAAGGCGCAACTTTGAAATGACGAATTTCAAATGACGAATGACGAATTCGGACTCGCGAGCGCGGCTAAACTCTTGCGCCGCGCTGCGGCAAGAGGGACCGTCCCTAGCTGCTGATAGCGCAGCGTGGCCTGCCATCAGCAGCCCCCCTTTCTCATTCAGCGCGAGCCATCGGCGGCCGGTTTGGAAGTCGGCCGGATCGAGGAGCGCCGCGACGATCCTCCGGCAGGGCGGGCCGGATGCGATTCTCGTGTTGCCGGGACTTCGCTGCGCTCGGCCCGGCCTACGAGGCGATGTCGCCGCTTACGCGGCTCGTGCGGCGCGCGTTGTTCGGCAGTCCGTGGGCTCGCGCCCACGGCTAGACTATTTCGCCGCTCGCGCGGCGAGGAAGACAGCGCCTGGTCGCCGAACGAGTCTCCTGCAGGGCATTCTCGGCTGCGTAGCATTTCCCTCATCGGGACGGTATTTCAGGCGATGAGGCACGTCGTGCACTACGCGCTCGGTGCACCATTATGCACTGTTGTGCACCGCAACATGGTGTTTTTCCCGGAAAAACGGGGATGGGCGTGTGGCGCGGCTGGTGCAGCAGCTTGCAGTTCCGGAAGGGGGGCGCATTTGGGATTTGGGGAATTGAAACAGCGACCTTGTTACCGCTGCGGCGCGGCGAGGACGACGAAGCGTTTGACCATGACGTAGGGCTTCTGCAGATCGGCCAGGTAGCCGCGCGTGCCGACCACGCCCAGCCGCGCGCCGAGATGCGGT
>JAGQOS010000135.1 GCA_020427265.1 Planctomycetales bacterium | reverse complement strand
AGCCACCCATTCCACCAGGCTACCTGCCGGCCAGCCATGGTCAGGAAGAACCGAGTCGAGGGCCGGTATCCCGGTGCTTATTGAGCGCGATGATTGGCTAGGCAATGTCCTTTGAAAACCAGCAATTTTCTCGCGCAGGGCGTTAATAATCGTGGGGTCCGCAGAGGAAATCGCCGAAGATGCCATGCGAAAATCTCCACCAGAAGGGGCTTGCTAGAACGTCGCGACACTATACATCTGTATCGTATTCTAGGCAAGCGAATCGTGAGATTTTTTCCATGGGGGAGAGAACGGGAAAGATGCCCAACCGGCGGCAAGAAATGCCGAGCAAGCGGGAAACATTTCCTCGCTCCTAACGGCTGGGGCAACCATCGGGGCCCCGTGCAAACAATTCACAAAACGGTCTATTGCTCCGCGAGGCGTTGCTCGACGCGTTGCGAAAGACCGGCGTCTTGCGATTTGGAGGCGGCCGATGCAGCCAGGTCGAGCAGGCCGGTTTCGGTTGCCTTATCGCCGCGCGCTTTTGCTTCGTCCGCCAGATCGAGAAACGCGGCTGCTACCGCCTGTTGTTGCTCCGGCGTTTGCGCCGCGCTGGCAGTCTTGCGCAACGCGTTCGCCTTCAGGTCGAAGCGGTCGACCTCGAAGAAGTCGCCCAGCATATTCGCGCACTGCACGACGAGTGTCGCTTCGCCGGCCGAAGCCGCCACGTTCATCGCCGCTTGCAGCGTGGCGTATCGAATCGCCGTTTCGGCATCAGGATTTTCCGCGTCGCTCATCCAGCGACGCGAGAGCGCCGCCTTATCGGCCGACGTCTTGGCGGCGCCCAGCGCAGCGCGGAACTCGGTGCTTAGAGATTGCTGAGCCGCGCGAATCTCGGTCGACGTAGGAAGCGGATTGCGCTCGATGTTCGCCGACTCGAACGATTCCTCGAGCAACGGCATCAAATAGCCGATGTCGGCGCCCGCTTGCTTGGCTTCCTCCCAAAGCCGACGCGTTTCGGCTTTGTCGCCGTTTTCTTCCACCAAAAGAAACGCGCCGGTATAGACCTTGCTAGAGGGCTCATTCGGATCGAACCAGCGGCTCGCCATCTCGCGCACGATCCCCATCGGCAAATTGTCGATGGAATATTCTTTCTGCCGGCCCGCGACCCGCAACACCAGCCGATCGGGTGTATTTTCAACCACAATGGCAATCGTACGGCCCACTTGAATTTCGTCGGTGCTCTTTAGCTGATTTAATCCATCGCGGACTGCTTCCCAGTAAATATGAACACCTTTAAGGACGGCATCGACGCGTTCGACTTTCTCCCGCAGCGCATCGTCGACCGCCGATGAGGAAGCGATTTTGATTTGGGAAGCCGCTTCATCGTAATCGCGCAGCGACATCGCCTTCATCGCGGCGGCCAAAGCTCGATCGACAACGGCGACTTCTTGTGGCGAAGCCGTACGCGCCGGTTCCGTTGGCAGGTCGGTGGCTGGCGGATCGACGCTGGGCAATGGATCGGTCGGATCGGAATCAAGTGGCATATCAGGACCACCGGCGACTGACTCGCCCGCAACCGGATCATCGGGTAAGGCGAGCGGATCGACGGGCTCGACATCGGCCGGCATCGCCACCGGGTTGCTGGGAACAACGTCGATCGGCGCGCCGCCAAGGCCGGGCGTCTCGATGACTGTAATGTCCGGATCGACTACCGGCAGATCGCTACCGCTCCGGCCCGGGACAGTTAGATCGCCCTGCGTGGAGTCTACGACGTCGGCGTTTGGGGCGTTCCCAGGCGTTTCAGAATCCGTTTCGCCATCGAGTGGCGCATTGCGAGCCATTTTAGCCGCAGGCTCGTCTGCCGGTGCGTAGAGGATTGACGTCACAATGGATGCCAGCAGCAGCAGGGCCGATCCTGCCAGCGCGTAAGGGAGCATCGATTTGCCGCGGCGATTGGTTCTCGCTGCGGCAGAATCGGAGAAGTCAGCGGAGGAACTGATCGCCCCAGCGCCGTCGGTCTCGTTCGTGGCCGCCAACTTGCTACGGGTTACACCCGGCTTGCGCGCCGCGGCTACTTTCGGTCCCGAATCCATTGCTGCGGCACTGGCTTGAAAGGCTGCCGCGCCGACAATCGGAGCGACTGCTTCGCCTGTATTGCCACTTGGTCTATCGTCGTCCGACGCGGGGCCGACAAACGACCGCCGCTTACGCGACGAGGTAGACAGATCAAAACTTGGGCCGTCTGCCTGAACCGGAGGCGGTGGCGAAGGCGGCACGTTCGACGGCGCAACATACCCTGGCGTTGCCATGCCGCTGTCATTCGGAAACTGGCCTCCGTAAACGGGCGCCGCCTGTGGCCCAATGCCCTGCGAATAAGTTGGCTGTGCAAAACCCGCCTGCGGGGCAGCAGGCATCGCCATGTTCTGCCCGGGTTGAAAGCCATTCATCGGCGCTGCGCCAGGCGAGGCATAGTTGGCGGCTGGCGGCGGGTTATAAGGCTGTGTTGTTGCGCCGGGCGTTGCCAGCGGCATGGCCGACGTGGGCGCCGGCTGCGTTTCCTGAGATGGCTGGGGTATTCGAGGGGCCGGCGCGGGCGAGATTATCGGCTGGGGATTGGGAGGCGCTTGACCGGTAAGTGGCCGGGGCGCGCTTGGCGTCAGCGGCTGGCGATCGTCGATTTGATTGGATTGCTGGTGTAGTTGTTCGCCGGGCGCCGCCAGCGGAATTTCCTGACTAACGGCAGACCACGGCGCCGAATGGTTGCCAACCTGTCCGCGCAGTCTTGCGTCGTAATCGTGTTTTTGGCTGGGATCTAGCAGACAGCGTTTCGCTGCTTCGAGTTCGTCCAGCAATTGTTTCCAACGCTCGGCCTGGTCACCGGGGCGCACGCTACGAACGCGGGCAATCGTGGCGTCGGCAGAGCGGGCAATGCGCGCGGGATCTTCTTCGAGCGGCTCCAGGCCGAGCAGCCGATAAAGGTTTGCCGGGAGCTCGGTCGCGGGGATTCCCAGCCACAATTGGTAAGGGTCGAAAGTGTCCATACACGTTCAATTCTAGTCACTCGGCTCGCCCTGTCGCAAGCCGGATGGCCAAGACCGAAAGCCCGAAAACGCCAGCTAATCGCGTTTGCGCCGCATGTGCGGCCGGGCTCGGGCAAACATCAGTACGATGCCGCTGGCGAAGAATCCGAAGACGAGGCCGGCAAAGCCGCCGAACACAGCGCCGGCGGGCGGCTCCTCGACAAGCAAGGCGCCGGTGGTCGCCCCTAGCAAAATGCAACCCGCGATGGCGACCGCTTGGAATACGTTGTCCGAGACTCGCAAATTCAAACCAACAATTGTGTCGGCCACCGCATCGACGTCGCGCCGATTCGACTCCGTTGAGTCGGCAGTCGTTTCGACCAACTCTGCTTCGACCGGCTCTGGGTTTTCCAGCGACATAAGCGACGCGCTCCGCATATGATTCAATTTATGAAGATGTCTGGACGGTGATTAACGCCAAATGCTACGGCATCGTGCGATTCGCGAAGTGTTCAAGCCGTCTGTTTCTCAAGCGATTCTTCGAGCGACGTGGTCAGGCGATTGATTTCCTGTTCTAACTCATCGAAGGCTTCGGCGGCGCCATCGAATTGAGCGTTTTGCCCCATTTCCTCTAAGCGACGAGCCGAAGGAATGTCGCCGAGCGAGAAGAAATTGGCCAATGCTCCCCGAAGTTTATGCGCCGTGAGTTCGAGTCGGTCGCTATCGCGCGTGTCGATCGCCGATCGTAACTGACGGACCATTTTAGGCGACTCTTCGATAAACATATCGGCCAATTCGCGGAGTAACCCGGCGTCGCCATCCACGCGAGCCAGGGCCGCCTGCAGGTCGAATCGTGCGATCGAGTCGTGGGACTTCGGTTTGCGACCGCTCGCTTCGGCGACCGGTTCGATCGCCGGGTCGAAGTCGCCGCTGGCGCCGGCAAGCCGCTCCACCGTTTCGTACAACCGCTGTGGGTTAATGGGTTTGGCGAAATAGTCGTCCATGCCCGCTTGAAGGCACCGGTCACGATCCTCCTTCAAAGCATGTGCTGTCATGGCGACGATCGGAATATGTCCGCCGGTTTCTTTTTCTTGGGCGCGAATCGCCTTCGTCGCCTCGATTCCGTCCATCAGCGGCATTTGGATATCCATCAGGATCAGGTCGTATCGCCGATGCGCCACGGCTTCGATGGCCTGTTCGCCATGTGCGGCGACCTCGACACGATGGCCTCGTTTGACCAAAAGCCGCCGGGCGAGTTCCTGATTTACGGGATTGTCTTCGGCGAGCAAAATATTGAGCGGACGGACCTCGATTGACGATGCCGGAGTGCTGGTCAATTCGGCAGGCTCGATGACATCGATTGGTACATCGGCCTGAGTTTCGGGAAGGTCCTTGGGCACGCTGAGCCAACCGGTAAAATGAAACGTGCTGCCGTGGCCCACCTTGCTGTTAATCCAGATCTTGCCGCCCATCAATTTTACGAGCTGCGCGCAAATCGATAGTCCGAGTCCGGTGCCGCCATATTTTCGAGTAGTCGACGCATCGGCCTGCGTGAACGCTTCGAAGATGCGTGATTGCTGTTCCTTGGGAATCCCGATTCCCGTGTCGGCAACGGCGAAATGCAGGACGACGTCGCTATGGTCGAACCAGTATTTGTCGACCGCTACGGTGATCGCGCCTTCCTCGGTGAATTTGAGGGCGTTGCCAATCAGGTTGACGACGACCTGGCGCAGTCGGCCGACGTCGCCGATCACTGCATCGGGCACATCGCGTTCGACGCGCTGAATGAGCTTCACGCCCTTCTCTCGAGCGCGCAATTGAAAGGGCCGTAGCGTATCCGCCAGCCACTCGCGCAGGCCAAAGGTCGTCATGTCGAGTTCCATGCGGCCGGCTTCGATCTTGGAAAAGTCAAGCACGTCGTTGATGATCGTGAGCAACGAATCGGCCGACTGTTTGACCGTTTGCAGATACTCTCGCTGCTCGTCGGTCAAATGCGTGTCGAGCGCGAGCTCGGTCATGCCGATAACCCCGTTCATTGGCGTGCGGATTTCGTGGCTCATGTTCGCCAGGAAATCGCTCTTGATGCGCGCGGTTTCCTCGGCGGCGTTCTTGGCGCGCTGCAGCTCCTCCTCGGCCCGTTTCCGCTCCGTTATGTCGCGAGCGATGGTCGAAGCGCCAACGACTTTCCCTTCGGCCGCACAGATCGGGGATACGGCGAGCGAAACATCAATCTGCGTGCCGTCTTTTCGCGTGCGTACGGTTTCATAATGATCGATTCGCGCGCCGTTTTGAATCTTACGCAGCAGGGCCAACTCTTCGTCGATACGTTCTTTCGGTAGTAGAATCGAAACATTCTCGCCTACGATTTCGTCAGCCCTGTAGCCAAAGATCTTCTCCGCACCTTTGTTCCACAGCACAATGGCGCCGTCGAGCGATTTGCCAATCACCGCATCGTCCGACGATTCGACGATGGCGGCCTGCAATCGCGCGGCGGCTTCGGCCTGACGACGCTCGGAGATGTCGGCGATGCTCACGCGAACTAGCCGGCGTCCCGCCTCGGGAAGCCGAATCATACGAACCTCGCAGGGCACATCGTCGCCCGCCGTCCCGCGGCAATGCCATTCGAAGCAGGGGCTCGCGCCTTCGAGCGCGCGATGCGCGTTGTCGCAAAAGATTTCGACCGACCAGCGGCCGTCGGGCTGGCGTTCGGAACTTATGCGACGAGGTCCGGAATCGGAAAGCTCGCTTGCCGGAATGCCGAACAGATCGAGCGCCTTGCTGTTGAAACTGACAAACTGCCCTTCGTCGGCGTCGTAAACGACCATCGCCTCCGGAGCGTATTCGACCAAAGCACGGAATTGCTCTTCGCTCGCCTTCTGAGCTTCTTCTGCTTGCTTGCGCCGGGTTACATCGTGACCCACGATGTACAACAGATACTCGCCTCGCTGCGAAGCAGGCGATGTCCAGGAGATCCAGCGATAGGTGCCGTTCTGGCAAACGCAGCGATTTTCGAACCCGTGGATGTCGATGCCGGCGGACAGCTTGCGGAAAAAAGCTTTTGTTTCGTCGCGATCTTCCGGGTGGACGAAATCGAGGAAGGGGCGCGAAAGGTACTCGCTTGTGGGAAAGCCAAACGTTCGTTGAAACGCCGGATTGACGCGTTTGAAATAACCGTCGGTGCCGGCAATTCCGAGCATGTCGAGCGAGACGGCGAACAGCCGATCGCGTTCTATCTCCAGGCGTTTACGTTCCGTAATATCCCGAAAAATCGCCCGCGATGCCACCGGTCGGCCATCGAGCCATTCGGCGTTCACGTTGCCTTCCACGATGATGCGGCGACCATCCTTGGCCAGCAAATGAACTTCGTGCCGTTCCAGATCTTCACCGCGCATCACGCTTTGATAGAAGTCGAGTTTCATCGGCTGCGAGTCCGACGAAATGATGCTGTCGGGATAAATGATATCGAGCAGCGTCAAGTCGGCGACCTCGTCTTCGCTGTACCCAAGCGTGCGGCGCCAAGCCCGGTTGGTATAAAGAAACGAGCCGCCCGGAGCGACACATTGCACCAGGTCGTTGGCGTTCTCGAACAGGTCGCGGTACTGCTTTTCGCTTTGGCGCAACGCTTCCTGGTTGCGTTTCAACGCGTCTTCAATCGCTTTGCGTCCGGCGATTTCGCCTTGCAAACTACGATAGGTGCGCGAATAGTCGAGAACCAGGCCGGCAAGTGGCACGCCATAGCCAATCGCTTTGAGATAGAGGCCAATGTTGAAGCAACTGTCGTGCAAATCGTGCGAGCCGAACACCAGCACGGTCTGCGAAAGGATGTGCGGTATGGCGCTGAGTAGTAGCGCGTAGGAGAACACGTTGGGCACGCCGCGCAGGAGCGTGGGCAGCACGAACCCGCCGGCGAACAGCAACAGAATTAGCGGCGGGACGTCGTATGGCCTTTTGATCAGATCGCCCGAGTAGCCGAGTTGGGCCATGTTGTAGCTGAACACGGCCAGCACGATGGCAAACCCGCCGAAAACCAGGCTCACGAGCACGATGATCATGGGGCTTCCTTCCCAGCCATCCGGTTTGCGTATGAGAATCGCGCAAGCGCCGCAAATCAAGATGAGCGCCGTGAACATGCGGCAGGCGACCCATGTGAGCGGCACGAAATCGCGATGTTCGAGCAGGGCGATGATGAGCCGATCGGCGGCCAAAGTGTGGAGCGCATCGAGCAACCCGGCGCCGACCAAGGCGACACCGATCACGGCAGTGACTGAGTCTCGCCCAATTCGATAGTGTGCCAGCGCCAACCCACCCGTGATGAGCGCCAGGCACACGGCTGTCCATTGCAAGATGGTATGAGTAAAGCTTCCGGCGACGGTACGCAACAGTGCGTGCTCCAGAACATCGCCCGGAAGTTGGAAGGAGGCCGGCCCGCGGACAGGGCGTTGCCAGGTACCGAAATCGATGCCCGCGATATGCAGGACGATGGGCGCAACGCAAACCCCGATGACCGCCCAGGGCAGCCAGCGTGGAAGTCGTGCCGAGGGATCGGGCTGAAATATATCGCGAGCCATCCGGCCGAGACCCGGAGCGGAAAAGAATACCGGGCGCGTCGATTCCTGAGCCGATTGCCCAAAGACCAGCGACGCCAAGTTAATTATCGCTTCGCGCATGCTTGATAGAAAGGGGGCGCGCCGTATAGGTTGTCGATTCTGAAAGTAAGCGATTCAGCCGGCACGCCCCCATTGGGGAGCATGATCAAGGTACTCCAACGGAGATGACTGCGAAAATGCACAAACTGTGCCAAGACTTCCGCACGTGCCGCTTTTAGGCCGCTTCCCACCCAGGAGGGTGTGGTATTTTCTTGCATAAAGTCCAGGGATGGTTGATCTTACGTCGCCGAACTCCGTACAATATGAGGCGAGCCAACCGTTTGCAAAGTTGGTCGAACGGTCTTGTTCGCGGTAATCCAGCAGACAGTCTGGTCGAAAATCGACCACGCTGAGAGTCGTTCTTGGGCCATGAAGAGCTTTTCGAGAGGCGGTATCCATGTCGGTTCTGCTTGTGATCGATGACGACCCGCTCGTACAGCGGGTATTTTCTCGCGTGTTTGAAAACGCGGAAGGAATGGACGTCTCGGTTTTTGGCGCGGAAACGATCGCGGCTGGTATTGACGCCATGGCCCAGCTACGACCCGATGTCGTTGTCCTCGACGTGAAACTGCCCGACGGATCGGGGCTCGACGGATTCAAACAGATCCATGACATCGATCCTAAGGTGCCTGTTATTTTCATAACGGCGGGCGGCACGAGTAGTACGGCGATCGAGGCGATGAAGCTCGGCGCTTACGACTATCTGCTCAAACCACTCGATTTCGCCCAGGTGCGCAAACTCGTTGGGCGAGCCGTAGAGACCAGCCGCGCCATGCATGTGCCGGTCGACATCGCCGGCGTCGATCCGCCGGTCGAAGCTGCGAACGATGTGCTCGTGGGACGCTGCCCGGCGATTCAATCGGTTTACAAAGAAATCGGGCGGGCCGCGCCGCAGAATGTCAATGTGTTGATCCGCGGCGAGAGCGGTACGGGAAAAGAACTCGTGGCCCGTGCGATTTACCATCATAGCCTGCGCAGTTCGGGGCCGTTTTTGGCGATCAATTGCGCTGCGATCCCTGAGCAACTGCTCGAAAGCGAATTGTTCGGCCACGAAAAAGGCGCTTTTACCGGCGCCGATCGACAGCGGATTGGAAAGTTTGAACAGTGTACGGGTGGCACGATTTTCATGGATGAAATCGGCGACATGACCCCGCAGACCCAGAGCAAAGTGCTCCGCCTGCTCGAAGATCAGGTGTTCGAACGCGTGGGTGGCAGCGAATCGATCAAGACCGACGTGCGCATCATTGCCGCTACGAACCGAAATCTGGAAGAGATGGTTGCCGATGGAGATTTTCGCGGCGACCTATTCTTCCGCCTCAACGTATTCAGCATTCATCTCCCTCCTCTACGCGAACGAGGCGAAGATGTGCTGTTGTTGCTCGAACATTTCCTGGCCCGGTTTAACAAGCAATTTACTCGAGATATCCAGGGGTTTTCGCCCGATGCCCTCGATTTGCTGTTTGCTTATGAATGGCCAGGAAACGTTCGTGAATTGCAAAGCGCGCTCAAGCAAGCGATGCTGCGGGCCACGGGGCCGGTCCTGGTGCCCGAATTCTTTTCCGACGCGGTACGGCGCCCGAGCGAGCTTTCGGCAGCTCCAGCGACCTGCGGAGAGCCAGGCGACGGCGACTGGCCGGAACTAATCGACCAACGAATCCGCGACGGCGCCGAAGAGCTTTACGCGGAAATGCAGCAGCGCATGGATCGGATCCTACTAACCCGCGTCCTGCAGGCGACCGATGGGAACCAACTTCAGGCCGCCAAGATCTTGGGAATCACACGCGGAACGCTGCGGTCGAAGATTCGGGCGTTGGGGCTCGAAATCAGCCGGGTGGTTCATGCGAAGGGCAGCGAATCACTTGTCGATGATCCCGCAGCAGTGTCGGCCCATTCGCAATAACGCTCCGCTCGTCGGCCTGCGCCGGTCGATACCTCCCTCGTCATGCCGGTGCGCCTGGCCTGAATTCGGCCAAAGTTCAAGCATGTTGGTCGAAAATCGACCAGTTCCACGCGTTGGTCGCCGATTGATCATGGCCGAGCGCGTGCTGATCGAATGCAAAATTCGGCGAAAAATGGCGAATTGTCGTAAAAAAATGCAATTCCTCTAAATTGGCACACGCATTGCTTTCTACGGATTGCAACCTGCGTGGTCGGCATTCGTTCCAGCTCGTCCAACCTCGTTCAGGTCGCGGCAGCCGGCTTGCCAGCGTCTGTTGGTAAAGCCCCTATAACCGCAGAAGGACTGTCCCCCTTATTGCAAGCCGGCTGTCGTCTTTTCTTCGCTCTTATCCATCGCATCGCATTTGATCCAGGCAAGGAGTTGTTTTCGATGAGTACGGCAGAATGGAATGTCAATGTCGGCACCGGCGCCGGGAGCCTGCCTCCAGTAAATGGTGCTCCCAAGAAGCGGCTTCACCGGGTTCATACGGTTCGCGTTCAGCAGGGCATCTCGATTCGTAGCGCCGCCCGGCGCATGAAATCGACCGTGCTCGAGGCCGAGTCGCTCGAAGCGGAATCCTCGAACATGTTGCTCTCAACGCTCTACAAATGGGCGGAAGCGTTGGAAGTTCCGGTCAGCGACTTGCTGGTCGAAGAAGAAGACGGCGTGCTTTCCGAGCCCGTGCTACGTCGCGCTCGCATGGTGCGTATCATGAAGACCGCCGGATCGATTCTTGAAAAATCTCCTAACGACGCCATTCGCCGACTTGCCTCGATGATGATCGAGCAATTGGTCGAGCTGATGCCCGAGCTGCGGGAAGTGAGTCCCTGGCATTCCGTGGGCCAGCGCCGGTCGAGCGAGGAACAGGGCCGATTGGCCGAAAATCCGATTCCCGACGAGTTTTTCGGCGGCGCGTCCTGGTAACGTGACTATTCGCCTCACAACACTCACAACACACGTACGCCGTTAAACAAATTCGGCAATAGATCAAATCAGTTGCCCCTAGAGCCATCGTGGTTCGTCTCCAAGGCGAGCGGACTGCGATGGCTCTTTTTTTGTGCGCTCCGCCAACCGTTCCCGCTGGATTGAGTTGGCTGCGGCTGGACATCTCCAAGTCGTCGCTTTAGATTCGACACTATCTGCTGTGAAGAATGGGCACCCGTTCAACGGAAAATGGTACTCACGATGTCGCTTCCCGGAA
>JAGQOS010000134.1 GCA_020427265.1 Planctomycetales bacterium | reverse complement strand
CCGGATGGATGTTCGTGCGGAAGAGCCGCGGAGCATAAGGCGAAATGTCTTCGGCAGGACGCGGCACGGCCGTGAGCATATTGCGCAAGATCTCGATTCTCGCTTCGCGCGATTGGGCGAGCGTAGCTTCGATGATTTCGTACGAAATGCCCTTGAGCTTCAGGTCCAACTGAATGCCCGTAATGCCGTTTTGTGTGCCGGCGATCTTGAAGTCCATGTCGCAGAAATGGTCTTCGTCGCCAATGATATCGGTCAGCAGCAGCCACTGATCGGGCTCTTGAACCAAACCGACCGAGATACCGGCCACGGGATTCGTGATGGGAACACCGGCAGACATCAGACCGAGCGTGGCGCCGCAAACGCTGGCCATGGAGCTCGAACCGTTCGATTCCATGATGTCGGAAATCACGCGCACGGTGTAGGGGAAGTTGTCGATGTCGGGCATGACGGGGAACACGCTTCGCTCGGCGAGCGCGCCATGACCAATTTCGCGACGCCCCGGACCGCGGATCGGCCGGCATTCGCCGACCGAGTACGACGGGAAATTGTAATCGAGCATAAACTTTTTGGAATACTCATCGAACAAGCCGTCGACACGCTGTTCATCGCGGCCGGTGCCAAGCGTGACCGTAACCAGAGCTTGTGTTTCGCCGCGTTGGAATACGGCCGAGCCATGGACGCGCGGCAGCACGTTCACGCGGCATTCGATGTCGCGCAGCGCCGTGGCGGTACGGCCGTCGGCACGTGTGCCGGCCAAGATCAAGTCGCGAAGAACTCGACCTTCCAGGTCGTGCCACAGATTGCTGAACCGATTCGCGCAAATGGCGTCGTCGGCATCGGGATTGGGAATCGTCTCGGCCAGGGCTCGCTGCTTAAGCGAGGAAACCGCTTCGGCCCGCTCATGCTTGCCCGGAGTTTGCTTGGCGGCTTTGAAATCTTCGTAGTACTTCGCCTTGAGTTGGTCGTACAAATCGTCGTGCGCCGGCGGCTCGTACGCCATCTTCTCGACGCCGACTTTTTCGACCAGTTCCATCTGCAGATCGCAAACGTCTTGGATGTGCCGATGAGCCGCCTTGATGGCCTCCATCATGCGGGCCTCGGGCATTTCGCGGGCAAAGCCTTCAATCATCAGCACCGACTCTTTGGTGCCGGATACGATCATGTCGAGATCACTCATTTCGAGCTGGTCTTGCGTGGGGAAGACGACGAACTCGCCGTCCACCTGAGCCAAACGCACGGAGCCCAGCGGGCCCTCGAACGGCATGCCGGAAAGCATGACGGCGGCAACGCCCCCGGTCATGGCGAGCACGTCGCCATCGTGTTCGCGGTCGCTGGCCAACACGCTGGCACAAACCTGAACTTCGTCCTTGAAGCCGTCGGCAAACATGGGACGAATTGGGCGGTCGATCAAGCGGGCGCTCAACGTTTCTTTGGTCGTCGGCCGGCCTTCGCGTTTGAGGAAACCGCCAGGAAATTTGCCGGCCGCCGCCGTGCGTTCGCGGTAGTCGCACGTGAGAGGGAAGAAATCGATTCCCTCGCGGGGTTTATCTCGGGTGGCGGCACAGAACACGACAGTTTCGCCGTATTGTACAAGGCAGGAGCCTCCGGCCTGCTTGGCCAGTTCGCCGGTTTCAATGGAGAGGACATTCGCGCCGATCTGTTTTTCTACTCGGACTTTCACAATAATTTTTTCCCTACATGAGTTGCATGAATCTGCAATTGACAATGTGGGCACAGAGAGTGCGCAGAAGAAGAAAGCGAGCCGGGCATAATCAGAGCCGGACCCAACGCACCTGTGCGGGCGAACCAACAGCGAGAGCCCGGACAAGAACACGTGGGCTCGCGATTCGCGACGGTTTACTGGTAGAAACTACTTGCGGATATCGAGGCGATTGATCACGTCCAGATAACGCTGGGGATCGATGCGCTTCAGATAGTCGAGCAGCCGGCGGCGACGGCTGACCATCCGCAACAGACCGCGCCGGCTGGCGTAGTCTTTGCTATGCACTTTAAAGTGTTCGGTCAGATATTGAATCCGTTCAGTCAGGATCGCAATCTGCACCTCCGCCGACCCCGTATCTTGGTCGCTACGGCGGAAACCCCCAATCACTTCACTCTTACGTTCTGTTGTCAGTGCCATCTGCTACCCGACTTTTCTCCACTCATCCGACGCGGTTTCCACTGGCGTGCCGCGTACTTTCCAGGTGAGCCCTTGGCTCGTTTAATTCCTTACGCGTTCTCTCAAACCCACGTAAACACTAATTACACAAAACCTTACACAAGGCCCTAAGTGTACCGGCTGGCGATGGGTTTGCAACCGCAAATCGCACGGGCTGGGAGCAATGTTTCGACCGAACCATGGGTTTGACCAACGAGCCGCAAAACCGTGCTGCCTTGCAGATTTACGAGGCGGAATCGGCCAACAAATCGCCCTTAAATCACCCATTCCCCCATTCTTGAACGATTCGCATGCCGCAAACCCACTACTCGTGGGGGATAATGAAGCTCAGGTGCATTTCAGCATGGCGGCAATGCAGCCGGTCCCACTCCTCTTTGGTCAGCGGCCCAAAGACAGCATGCGGGACCCGCTGAGAGGTTTGATCGAGCCGGGCGATTGCCTCGCGCAGTCCTTTCAGGCCGGCGGCCGTTTCCGTTTCGCCGGGAACCAGCTTTTCGGCGCTAGCGCCCGAGAGCCGAAATCCGGCCGGCATCGTCCCTTCGAGAATGCGGCGTTTCAGGAAATAGCGTCCCACGATTCGCACCGGGAAGGCGATTTTCACATCGAGCCCGTCGATCGATGAATCGACCGCGCGCGCCAAATGCATGAAGATTTGGCCGGCAGACCAGTTGCCGCTCGTATGAAACGGGCCCGACACCACCTGCTGGGCGTCGGCAACGATCTGATGCACGTCGGTGAATACGAGCGAGCGGCGTTCGGCGACTTTTTTCGTGTTAACCGGCATAGAAGATCCTTGCATCGCGTCGGTGTCGTTGCCCGGGGCTCGGCCCACTGAATGCCTGGCACAGACTAACGCGGCGGGAGCTTTGTCGCCACCCCTCGCACTTGGCCGAAAAGGCCGTTCCGCCGCGTGATTCGACTGAGTAAAATCACACAGGAAACCCTTGATTATGAAAGGTTCGAAGATGATGCCCCGTCGAAGCCAGCCTGGAACTACGCTGCGAGATTTCTTATCGAGTGTCGCGATCGTGTGCATCGTGTGTGCGACGGCAATATGGTCGGCGAGTGCTGTCGCGGCCGATGTCACCCATTCTTTTCTAGCTTGTGGTAATGACACGTATCTCGTGGATGACGACGGCAAAAAAATCTGGTCTTACCCGCACGCTACGCGCGATGGTTTTGTGCTGCCAAACGGCTCGATCGTTTTGACGCTCAACAAAGGTAAGTATCCGGGCGGCGCGGTCATCAAAGTTTCTCCCGAAGGTGACGAAACGCTGATTTGGAAGGGCACGCAAAGCGAAGTCAACAGCGCGCAGCCAACCGCCGACGGAACCTACGTGCTTACAGAAGCTGGCCCCCAGCCACGTCTACTCGAAGTCGACGGCGCGGGAAAAATTGTGCTTGAGTTTCCGCTCGCCTGCCAACATGCGAATCACCACATGCAGACTCGCATGGCGCGCAAATTGCCCGATGGATCCTTTCTCGCACCGCATTTGTTCGACTTCGCTGTAAAGCACTACGATTCGAGCGGCAAAGTCTTGAGGCAATTCGATACCACGATCGAGGGCGACACGGCGCATAAGCAACATACCTGGCCATTTACGGCCATTCGCCACGGCGATGGCGAAACGCTCGTTTGCTGCACGCACGGAAACCGAGTCGTCAACTTCGACCGACAAGGCGAAATCCATTGGCTTCTTACCAACGACGATCTACCAGGGCCTTGGCTGCAGGATCCTTGCGGCGCTCAAGTGCTTCCCAACGGCAACATCGTCATCACCAGCTACGCCGCCGGCCGTGCCGACCGCAACGCGCCGAAATTGCTGGAGGTCACTCCGGGCAAAGAAGTAGTATGGACTTACTCCGATGGCAAATCACACGGCATTCATCATTTCCAGATCCTCGCTACCAACGGCGCGAAGCTGGCTGGACTGCCGCGGAAGTAAAGCCGCGATGCGCCATCACGACAACTCATGCCAACGCACACGGCGAAGCTGGCGCCATATGTAATGTAGCGACTAGAAAATGCAACGACTAGAATACGACCGCAACGGTTATGAACGAATGAAAACGCAGTCTCTTCAATTCGGTTTCATCGCCATCGGCTTTTTGTTCTCGGCCTTTATGTTGGCGCGCACATTTTGGCCCAAACGCCCCGAGGTTCTGCCGCCTCCCGACGCGCTGGCCGCGCAGGTCGCAGGCGAGGCGCCGGTCGAAGTAAAAGTGATTGCCGCTCGGCAACTTGCGCAACACGGTGAAATGGCGCGCGAACAAATTCATGCCCAACTGGCCAATCACCGAGTTCAAGAACCGAAAGTCGTCGCTGCGTTGCTTACGGCCACAGCCCGCGCCCGCGATCACCGCAGCTTGCCGACCGCTGTCGAACTGCTCGAGCATCCCGACCCCAAGGTGCGAGGCCAAGCGGGCGTTGCCGTCCGCGCGATTCTTGGCGCCGACTTTGGTTTTCGCGCAAACGCCCCGCCTCAACGTCGCGCCGAAGTGATTGCCCACATCAAGCGAGACATCTCCAATGCGGGCTCTGGCATTCAAGAATTCTATGAAGGATCGCAGCGACCATGACATCTAGCCATAAATCCCATCGCAACGAGGCGGACACACGGCAAGGGTTCACCTTGGTGGAACTTCTGGTCGTGATCGCGATCATCGGCATTCTGGTGTCGCTGTTACTGCCAGCCGTGCAGGCGGCGCGCGGAGCGGCGCGAAGCACGCAATGCAAGAACAATCTACATCAGCTCGGCCTTGCGCACGCACAATTCCTGTCGCTGCATGAGTTGCCTGTCGACGCTCCCGCATGGCCGGCGGCGTTTCGTATCTATGTCGAAAACCAGGCGCCCATCTACATTTGCCCCGACGCCAAACCGCACGACAATCCGCTGCCGTGCAAGCCGGTGGGAACTTGTGAACTTACCCGCTTTCCCGGTGGAACGATCATCATTCCGCTCGAACCCGGTGTGCACTGCCGCGTGGACGCCGGCGCTTTCTGTTCCGACTATTACGTCCTGCGGTTCGAATGGAATGACAGCGGCGGCCAGGATTGGGACGACGCCGTGTGGGAATTCCGTGTAGAGGGCGATCATGTGAATGTTAGGAATCTTGAAAACGACCGCGGTCCGAACCCGTCGCCGACAACCCAGGCCAATGGCTCGTTCGGCAGCCGCATCGTCGCCGCCGACGGCACACTCGCCGCCGAAATTGGTCAGGGCGAAATGCCGGGCGCGACCGGCGATTATCCGCTGGATGCTCAAGCCGATTACGGCATGAATCATTTGTCGCACGAATTGATGGGCAATTCCCACAAAATCCTGATGCTCGACTATACCAAAACGGTCGCCAGCCTCGCTGGTCCCGATGCGTCCGACATCTGGAACGAGCAGGTCGACGCGCGCCATGCCGGCGCGGTGAACGTGCTCTACTTCGACGGCCACGTCGATACGCGCACACCGGGCGAAATTGATCCGACTGTCGAAGAACTCGAACGGCAATGGTGGCTGCCCTACGAAGAAGGGCAACCGTAGCAAGGAGTCGCGACAGGCCTGACGGCCGCCGGTGAAATCACTTCCATAAGCCTTGGAATCGATCGCGCGGCGGCAGGCCTCGGCTTAAAGAGTCCAAGGCTCGCGCATCGTGCGCGAACGCATGGCGTTGGCCGCATCGTCGTTCGCAAATGCTTCAGCCTGTGGATCCCAGTCCAAACGGCGGCCGAGCCGCATCGAAATGTTGCCGATGTGCATCAACGTACTTACGGCATGCCCGATTTCGACGGGGAAGTACGGATCGCGACGCGTGCGGACGCAATCGAGAAAGTTGCGGTGCTCACCGGCAGGACAAGTATACAAATGCGTTTCTTCCGGCCCAATGACCGATTCGAGAATCGACGGCGAACTGGCCGACAATGGGCGTCGCCAGGCCGGTGATTCGATCCAACCATCGGTTCCTTCACAACGAATGCCCGTGCCGCCCGATTCGACAATCAAATCCACACCGTTGGCATACTTGTAGTGAAGACGGTAGTTAATGGCCGCGTCGTAGAGGCTCTCTTTACCAGGAAACTCGCCTTTCCCCTCGACCCACACCGGACCGATTCGTTCGGTATCGTTCGCCCATTGGGCCGTGTCGAGTAGGTGAGCGCCCCAATCGGTAAACTTTCCACCCGAATAATCGAAAATGCTGCGCCATTGCTGGGCGCCACACCGATTCGAGCAATAGGGCGCCTCGGGCGCAGGCCCCAGCCACATGTTGTAATCGAATCCCGCCGGCACCGGCGCGGGCTTCGGCGGTTCGGGCGCCACGGAGCCGGGCGGCAGTGTAACGCGAATCGTTTGCAGTGTACCGATTCGGCCATTACGCACCAGTTCGGCCAGGCGATGGTACGTGGCAATCGAACGGTCTTCGGTCGACGTTTGGAATACGGTGTTGTTGTCGCGGATAATAGCGATCAAGGCACGCCCTTCGGCGATTGTGAGGGTCGGCTTTTCGCAGCAAACATCCTTTCCCGCCTTGGCTGCGGCTGCCGCCATGGGCGTGTGCCAATGGTCGGGCGTGGAGATCACCACGGCGTCGATGTCGTCGCGCTGCACAACCTCGCGCCAATCGGCATGCGTTGCGCAGTCGTCGTTGGCATAGCGTTTGTTGACGAGCCTCCGCGCTTCCTCGGTGCGCGAGTTCGCCACATCGCAAACGGCCAACACGCGCGCGTCGTCGAATTTGAGAAAACCGTCGCGCAGATTCCAGCCCATGCCGTGAATTCCCAGCCCGATACATCCAAGCGTGATACGCTCGCTCGGCGCGATCGCACCGGCTAATCCCAACGAAGAACTGGGAACAAAGTAAGGAGCGGCCAAAGCGGCCGACAACCTCAAATAACGCCGGCGTGTCGGCTTCTCAGGCAGGTGCGGGAATTGGGCGGAGTCCGTAGTCGAAAACGTCATATTTGCTCCCTCGCCATACCCTTTGCAACTTTTCTCACGAACGCAGACGCGAAGCGCAAATGCCAAAGATGTTCGCGCAGCGTAAGCCTGTGAGATCCTATTCTGCCATGGGTGCAGTACGCGTGCAAATTCTAAGCAGCAGGCTTCGATCTGCTTGGCGCAGCGAGTGCGTCCGTTTCGCGTAAGTCGCTTGACCAGCGACGAAACGCAGGTTGTCGCGCACGGTCAGGCTGCGTTACATCGAGGGCAAACCGAAGAACAAGATGTACAGAACGGCCGCGACTGTCAAAGAACCGGCGGCCATCGCCACCATGCCAAGGATGACCATCGTTTCGTGCAGAAAAACTTTCATCGGTCCGTCTCCCAGAAAGTGCCCGGGACGCATCGACTCGTTGCGTCCAATACCGAGGATTGACGTACGGAGACAGAAAGCCCAATCAAGACGAGCGACAGGCAATTCAGCGTTTCGCGAGCTGAGGCGCAGGGCGCGATTCTGGCAATGTTGGAGCGACGAAGCCAACTTCTCGATTTCGCCGCGCGCAAAGAGAGCAGGGGAGAGAATCGCGGCATTAACGCGTTCTGCGAGGGGCCCAGCATCGTGACACCCCACTGGAATTCCGAGGATTCGTCAAAGAATCCAGATCGCTCATTCTGAGCTTTCCGCCACTAATGGGTTGTATAGCTCAACGGGCTCATTGCGGCAACGCTTTCTTACAGAACAGGCGAAGCGACGCTTTTTTTGCCGCGAACCGGCAAAAAGTTGCGCTCGCTGGCGCCGCATGAAACTTGCGCCAGCAGGCGATTTCCAAGAACTCAGCGTACTAGTCGTCGTCCAGGTCGTAGGAATCGTCGTCGTCGTCTTCCAAGTAGTCGTCGTCGCCATGACCGCCTTCCATGTGATCCTGCCCCTCGTCGCCTTCGAGATGATCCTCTCCATCGTCGCCGTACAAGTCATCGTCGCCGAGCCCGCCATACAGATCATCATCGCCTTCTTCGCCATGCAGCGAGTCGTCGTCTTCATCGCCTCGTAACACGTCGTCGTCGTCGCCCCCCCAGAGGTCGTCGATTCCCGATCCGCCGCGCAGGTCGTCGCGTCCAAGTTCTCCAAAGACCGCATCGTGGCCGTCGTCGCCGAACAAGCGGTCATCTCCCGAGCCGCCGTGAATTTCGTCGTCGCCTAGACCGCCCTTGACCTTGTCGTCGTCATCGCCGCCGTCGAGGTAGTCGTTTCCCTCTTCGCCCTTCACGCGATCACGGCCTTCGTCGCCGTAAATGGAATCGTCACCGGCGCCGCCCTTTAGTTTGTCGTCGTCGCCGCCGCCATGAATGAGATCGTCGTCGTTGCCTCCGTCGATCTTGTCATTGCCGTCATCGCCCGAGAGCGTATCGAAGCCGTCGCCGCCATCAATCTTGTCGTTGCCCGCGCCACCGACGATCGTGTCATCACCCCCGTGGCCTTTTAGCTTGTCGTCGCCCAGGCCGCCGTCCAGGTGATCATTGCCCTCGTCGCCCTTGAGTTTGTCATCTCCACCTTCGCCACTCAGGTCGTCGGCACCTTGACCTCCGCTTAGCTTGTCGTCGTCGTCACCGCCGTGCAAAACATCGTCGCCGCCTTCGCCAAAGAGTTTGTCCTTGCCTTCGCCACCGAACAATTGGTCGTCGCCTTCACCGCCAAACACCTTGTCTTTTCCGTCGCCGCCATCGAGCAAGTCGTTGCCGTCGCCGCCAAAGAGTTTATCCTTGCCCGCGCCGCCATACGCCTCGGAATCGATGTCGGTAGCGTTGATGAACTTGTCGTTGCCGCCTTCACCATGAAAGACAACACGTGTAACGTCGGCTCGCTGGAAAACTTGCTTTTCCACCTGGGCGCCGGTTGTCACGGTCACTTCTACGTCCGAGGCATTGAGCATGCGCACTTCGGCTGTATCGGCTTGCTCCGTGCCCAGAATCGCGATTTCGCCCGTTGCCGCCTCAAAGCCGACCGATGCCGCCAAAACACGCCGATCTTCAAGTTTCATGAGAGCTAGTTGGCGATAACTTCCGCGACTCGCTGTTCGGTCGATTGGATTCGTACGAATCTTCTTGTACGCGTTCTCGAGTGTGCGGAGCCATTGCCGGCATGTCATATGCATCTCCCGTTAGATCTGGCGTTTTTCCGCGCAGGAATTCGGTCAGCGCGCAGCAAGAGCGCAAGACGTTGCCGCGTGGCGAATTCCTCAGGCAAGAAAGGATTGGAGCGCCGCGTTCTGCGGCCTTAAAGTTGAATTCCTTCGGTAGCCTGGCGAACTCCGTTGAAAGTAGAGTCCCATGGCTTTGCGTCCCGGCCTCGCAACCGGTTTGCCTTTATCGAGAAACTCCGCCTGAGTTTCCCGTCGACCTCGCAGAGGTCCGGGTGAGCCGCATTCGAGAATTCGGTAGCCGACTCAGCCTCCAATTGAATAAGTAGGTCAGAAATCTGGCAAAGTCAAATAATTTCGGCAAAACAAGCAGCACGAGCCGCTGCCGGTTCGTCGAGCGAAGTTCGTTTAAACCAATTTAAACCAGTTTCACTCGCAGGCCATCGTAGGCCAACTCCATCGACTCGGGCAGCCAGGCATTCGTGCGTGCGTAGTCGAGATCATGCGACATGTGAGTAAAATAGGTTTGCCTGGGGGCGAGTTGGCGCGCGATTTCGATCGCCGCATCTAAGTGAAAATGTGTTGAATGCGGCTTAATTCGCAGGCCATCGAGCACGAGTGTGTCGAGCCCCGTCAGCAAGGCCAAACTTTCAGGCGGAATTGAGTTGGTATCGGTACAATAAGCGATGTCGCCGATACGAAACCCGAACACATTAAAATTTGGTCCGTGGCGCATTGGAATCGGCTGCACGCGCGCGCCGAGCACTTCGAATGGCTGGGCATCGATGTTGTGCAGTTCGAGTTGCGGCACGCCACCGCTGTGCAAATTAGGTGGCGGTGAAAAAACATAGTCGTAGGATTTGCGAATCCGCTGCTCGACCCGCTCGTGACAATAGATCGGCACGGGATGGCCAAGGTAGAAAGGAAACAACCGCAGATCATCGAGCCCGAACAAATGATCGGCATGCTCGTGCGTGTAGACGACGGCGTGCACGATGCCGATTCCTTCGCGCAGAAGCTGAAATCGCATGTCGGGCGACGTATCGACCAGCAAGTTTCCGCCCGGCAGGCCGAATAACACACTGCAGCGAGTCCGCTTGTTCTTCGGGTCCTTACTGCAACAAACCTCGCAACCACACCCCAGGGCTGGGACACCGACAGAAGTTCCCGTGCCGAGAAAGATCATTTCGCCCGAAATGTCGTTTGTAACAGGACTTACAGCCATGTGGAACGATCGCGTGAGCCAGCAAGGATGGAGTTGGAATGCGGTGGTCACACTGGGAGTTTAGCACGACCGAAAAGTTTGGCCTATGTGCGACAGATTGGCGATTCGGGCAAATTTATCGCACCAAATCGCGAGCCTGCTCGTAGTAAACCCCAGGCTACAGCCCCCAATCTGCGGATGCGCGCAAGCGTGCAACCCAAAGCGTGCTGTTGACGCCACTTTTGTATCGCTATAAACTGCCTAACCGAAAGACGTTACGCAATTTTCGCGACCTTCGCTGCTAGCGGATTGGGCAGAGCGCCCAGCCGGTCGCTGCGATCGGGTCGCGCTTCCTATTACTTGCATG
>JAGQOS010000133.1 GCA_020427265.1 Planctomycetales bacterium | reverse complement strand
AACCGTGTGTATCGGCGTAGCGCACAACATCGAGCCAATGCTGCGCCCAGCGTTCGCCGTAATGAGGCGAGGCAAGCAAGCGATTCACGACGCGTTCGTAAGCGCCTTGGCGATCGTCTGCTAAAAATGCTGCAACCTGATCCGGCGTAGGCGGCAAGCCTGTCAGATCGAGTGCTACGCGGCGCAGCCAAACGCGACGCTCCGCAGGCGGGGCCGGAGCCAATCCCTCACTCTCCAGGCGGGCAAGCACAAAGCGATCGACATCGCTGCGCGACCAATCGGAATCGCGAGTTTGCGGAGGCGGGGCATGTGAGAGTGGTTTGAAGCTCCAATGATCGCGGCGGTCTTTGAGTTGCACCAGGTCAACACCGTCGGGCCAAACAGCGCCTTCGTTCACCCACCGAGTTAGCGTTTCGATTTCTTGGGACGAAAGCGTTTCGCCCTCGGGCGGCATGCGCAGGTCGGCATCCGGATCAGCCACGAATTGAACGAGCGGGCTCTCCGCTGCTTGATGGCGAATGATACTTTCGCCGTATAAATCACCGCCAGCGAATGCCGCGGAACGCACATCCAGACGGAAACCGCTCTTCTGTTTTTTATCGGCGTGGCACGAGTAACAATGCTTGACGAAAATTGGCCGCACGTCGCGCACAAAATCAACCGGCGCCGCATCGACCACAAACGACCACGCCCAAAACAATACGAAAGTGCTGGCAGCTCTCTTCACCGTTTCGCCCATTCGTGCTGGTCAAGGTTTACATGACGGAAGGCTCGCAACAAGCCATTCGCCGGTGAAGCGAATCGCCAGGCATTCTAGCCGCTCAGCGATCAAATTCCTAAGGAAATTTCGTTTCCGAGAATGAAATTCTCGCATCATCGCCATAAAGCAAGATGCGCATCTCGAATCCATATGATCGATCGCAGCGGCGACATGCCGCCGCTACAGAGTTCGTCGCTGGATTGCGTCGAGAATCTCAGGCAACGGGTACTGGATAATTGGGATGTTTTTTCCCGCAACTTCCCAAAGCCGTCGATACCCGCGCGACACAAGCGTTTCGCGCTGCCGGACGAACGCCGGGTCGAGCTGACGTTTGTCGAACGGACCATCCATTGAAATTGGTTCGAACCGCTCGTCGACGATGAATTGTGCGAGAGCCGGGTTGCAGCGCAGGTGTCGCTCGCTGCTCGTGTGGAGAACTTCCGGATCGGCCATGCCGATCACATAACGCAAGTAGAGATCGCTATCGGTAATTGCCGCCACATCGGCGCCGCAAACATCGCACAAGTATCCTTCGTCGCATTTGGCCATGGCGACTCGCTATAAACCAAGCACGTCGCTCATACCGTAAAGCCCGGGACTCTGCTTGACGATAAATTTCGCAGCGGCCAACGCGCCCAGCGCATAGCAATCGCGGTTTGAAGCAGCCACTCGCAACTCAAGCGTCTCCCCCAGCAGGCCAAAAACAATCGTGTGTTCGCCAGGATTGTCGCCCACGCGCACGGCATGGTAACCGATCTCATCGTGAGGCCGCTTGCCGGGGCGCCCCTGGCGACCGTGCGTCGCGCCGCGAATGTCCATCGCGTCGGCGATCAACTCACCGAAACGCAAGGCCGTGCCACTCGGCGCGTCCTCCTTGAATCGATGATGCCGTTCGATGATTTCCACGTCGGCGCCGCCGGGGTGATCTTTCAGCGCCGCACCAGCGATTTGTGCGAGCTTCATCGTCAGGTTGACAGCAAGGCTCATGCTCGGCGCCCAAACGATCGGAGTCTTTCCACTCGCTCGCTCGACCTCCGCTTTTTGAGTCTCCGAAAGTCCGGTGGTCGCCAGCACGAGTGGAATCTTGTTTTCGGCGCAGGTCGCGACAATGGCATCGACCGCCTCGGCAACCGAAAAATCGATTACCGCATCCACTTCCACATCCAGCGCCGAGCGAATGGTGAGGCCGATATCTCCGACGCCAGCGATCGTACCCGCGTCGGCTCCGAGACTCGGATGTCGCGCGTTATCTAAAGCGGCGGCGATTCGAATTTCCGGATCGGCGTGTCCGAGGGCGACCAAACGCTGGCCCATACGACCCGCGGCGCCATGAATCGCCAAACGTAGTTCGCTACTGCTCATTACATGATCTCAACATGATGATCGCCAGCCAAAAACTTAGTTCGAGTCGAACTAATCTGTAGCGTTTCCGGCGACGTTTTTACGAGTATTTCCTGACGAAACGATACTACACGTTCGTTGGATGCGTTCGAGACGACAACCGCTGCTTCATCCTAGCGGACCTGACGGCTGCTGTACATCGCGCCAGCAAATTACCGGGCGGCAGATAGTTTAGCTGTAGAGCTGAATGGCGCGAACAATTTCATCCAGATCGTTGGCGACTGCGACCGCGCGGTTGGCAAAGGTCGCGCGCCGCACACCGCGGCTGCCGAGAACGCGATTGAATTCATCCTGATCGGTTGTGTGATACGCGACCGTGGCAGTTGGATCTTTGAGTTGATGTCCGGTGAGAATGCAGACGACGCGTTCGTCTCGCCCAATGATCCCCTGTTCACGCAAGAGCTTTGCGCCGGCCACGCTCGCGGCGCTTGCCGGTTCGCATCCCATGCCGCCGGCGCCGACTTGGGCCTTGGCGTCGAGAATCTCTTGATCGGATACGTCGCGCACGACGCCATCGCAAACATCGAGCGCTCGTAAGCACTTGGAGAGATTGACGGGACGGTTGATTTCAATCGCGCTGGCGATCGTCGATGCGCGGCGTCCCGATTCGTTCATTTCTGCAAAGAACTGGTCGATTGCCGGCCAGTCGATATTGCCACCATTCCAGCGAATGCCCTGATCTTCGTAAAGTTCCTTGAGCGTGTTGGCGCCGGCGGCATTGATGACGGCGAGCCGCGGGGCGCGCTGGATAAGCCCCAGCTCGAGCAGTTCGGCAAACGCCTTGCCAAAGGCGCTCGAATTTCCCAAATTGCCGCCGGGTACGACAATCCAGTCGGGCACGTCCCAACGCAATGCCTCGAGCACGCGCAACATGATCGTCTTTTGGCCTTCGAGCCGAAAGGGATTCACGCTGTTGACAAGGTAAATACCCAACTGCGCGGTAACCTGGCGCACGCGTTCCATGGCGTCGTCGAAATCGCCCGCAATCTGCACGGTAAGTGCACCGAGCTCCAGCGCCTGAGCCAGTTTGCCGTAGGCGATCTTGCCTGAACCGATGAAGATAATCGCCTTCATCAGCCGGCTTACCGAGCAATAAGTGGCCAGTGACGCGCTCGTATTCCCTGTCGAAGCGCAAGCCGCGCGCGATGCGCCAATGGAATGTGCGTGCGTGAATGCCGCACTCATCCCATTGTCTTTAAAGCTGCCCGAAGGATTCATGCCTTCGTACTGCAAATACAGATTATCTTGCT
The DNA here is from genome assembly GCA_020427265.1 of Planctomycetales bacterium. Classification (GTDB taxonomy): domain Bacteria; phylum Planctomycetota; class Planctomycetia; order Pirellulales; family JAGQOS01; genus JAGQOS01. The sequence goes on along the minus strand of JAGQOS010000133.1, from coordinate 7,452 downwards.
GCACGCCGACATACTTTGCAACGCCGGGCGACTGGTGTAGCAAGGTCTGACCTTCGCCGATCGTGACCACTTTGTCGCGCGGCGCGAACGGAAGCAAATCATGAAATCGCCACACGCCGCTAAACGCCAAAGGGTCGTTTCGATTCGACCACTGGTTCTCGAATGCGGACAGGGTGCGCGGTAGCGGCAACTTATCCCAATGATAGGCAACGTCGAGCAAACCGCCGCATTTGCCGCAGTCCACGCGCACTTCGTCCACGCTGTACTCTTCACCGCAATTCGGCGAAATACACTTCTGATAGACGGCGTCGGTAGAGGGGGGTGCGTTAATGCCAGTATATCCGTCGAGACGTTGGGAAAACGGGCTAGGAGCCGCTGTAAGTTCCTGCCATTACAATAGTTGGACGAGACAATCGTAGGTTAGACGAGTCGAGTCATCAAGCCGAGGTTCGCTGATCGACCGGAATGGAGCACGAGGGGGAAAATTCGCCTGAAAATGCGGAATTCCTGGGGCGTGAGGGCCTCGATTGCCAACACCAATGCAAGCAGTCCGTCTGGAGGGTAGCCACCGGCTGATCGTTTGACAGTTATTCGTCGCCTGCCTAGAATCAGATGTTCTCGGCACACTTTGCGGACATTAGCCGATCAGATCGTTTTGGAGGCTTGGAATGCGAGCAATGAAGAAGGCGGAAATGAGAGTTTACAAGGAACGCCTGCTGCTGCTTCGCGCCCGGTTGATGGGCGACGTTTCAGCGATGGCCGACGCCGCCCTCAACAAGACGCGCTCCGAGTCTTCTGGCGACCTTTCGAGTATGCCCATTCACATGGCTGACATTGGAAGCGAGAATTTCGAGCAAGAATTCACGCTGAGCCTGATGCAAACCGAGGAAGGAACGCTCGATCAGATTGAGGCTGCTCTTGAGCGGATCGAGGAACTTCAATACGGTAATTGCGAAGAATGTGGCAAGCCCATCCCCAAAACTCGGCTCAACGCGATTCCGTACACGCCGGTTTGTGTCAAGTGCGCGGCGGAATTGGAACGCAGCTAACCCCGATGCCATGACGGCAATTCCCACTAATCGGTACGTCGTCTTTCTGGCGATTTCTCTTGCCGGCCTGTGGGTTGACTTGTTCACAAAGAGTTGGGTCTTCGATTGGCTGGGAATGCCCAGCGGCCAGGTATATTGGATCGTTCCCGGCTATTTTGGCTTAGAGACAAGCCTCAACGAAGGTGCGCTCTTTGGCATGGGGCAGGGTAAGATCGCTGTTTTTGTCTCGCTATCTCTATTAGCGCTGCTCGGCATTGCCTATTGGCTCTTCGTTAAGGGATACGCCTCGGATTGGCTGCTGACGATTGCTTTGGGGGCTGTGACGGCAGGAATACTTGGCAACTTGTACGACCGGCTGGGAATGCACGGTTTGCAGTGGAATTATCCGGCCGATCGAGTCGGCGATCCGGTCTACGCCGTGCGGGATTGGATTCTGTGGCAAGCAAACGACCAGTGGCGATGGCCCAATTTCAACATCGCGGATAGCTTGCTCGTCTGCGGCGCGATCGCGCTAACTTGGCACGCCTGGTTCTACGCCGAGCCTGCGCAAAAGCCTCAGCAAACCTCCTCTGCTCCCTAGTTTGCGGTCCTCTCTATTAATTTTTCGTCTTTTTTCTGGACAATATGCGGACAGGTTGAGCTGGCCGTTTTGACTGAAATTTGGCGTTTTGCCGCCAAATCCGAGGCATGTGGCCATGTCGCCCCTGGACCCGATGCCGAAAAAGCGGTGATTGTTAGCGCACTTGTACAATTGAATATGGTTCAACGTGGGTTTAGAATTTACCCCGAAGGTAAGGTTTTTCTAGTCACGCCGCGCGTTGCGGCATTCTCATCACCGCCAGAATATTGCGTTCAAAGATGGACAGGAGTGCCAGAATAGGCCAAGCGGTGCATCCTGAGGGGGCTTCGCTATGAAAATGTCTCGGACTGTGGCCTACGGCCTGCAAGCGATGTTGATGCTGGCGGAGGAGAATCGAGACACTCCGGTACCGTGCAGCGAGCTAGCCGAAACAGGGCAGATGCCCGAACGTTTCTTGCTTCAGATTCTCCGCAGCTTGGTCACACATGGTGTTCTCGTATCGACTCGGGGCGTGGAAGGCGGCTATCGCTTGGCTCGCGATGCCAACGAGATTACGTTGCTCAACATCTTCGAGGCGATCGAAGGGCCCATGGAATCAAGCATTCCGGTAACGGAAGGATTCCATGAGCAGTGGCAGGAACGCGTACTGGCGGGGCTCGATCAGGTGACACGCGCCACGCGAAAGCAGTTGAAAGCCATCAAACTGTCGGCTCTGATGACGAAGAAAAAGAAGGGGAAAACATCCTGACCTTGGTCGCCCCCGCATGTAAGATGAGCCCAATGCGATTCTGACATCAACCAGGGAGACCGAATGTTCCGAGTCACGCGCGAGATCGATTTCTGCTACGGTCACCGGCTGCTCAACTACGAAGGAAAATGCCGCCACTTGCACGGCCACAACGGGCGTGCCGTCATCACGATCGAAGACGAAGGGCTCGATCATCGCGGCATGGTTCTCGATTTCTCTGACATCAAGAATGTGGTTAGCCGCTGGATCGACGAGAACCTCGATCATCGCATGATCCTGCATCGCGACGACCCAGCAATTGCGATGCTGCAGGAGTTGGGTGAGCCACTCTATTTAATCGATCAGAACCCTACGGCGGAAAACATCGCCAAGCTAATCTTCGATGTCACAGCGAACCACGGCTTCCCGATTGTGGAAGTCCGGCTGTGGGAAACGCCCCGCTGTTTCGCGACCTATGGGGTAAAAAAATAGCCCGGCTCGCCGCAAGCGGTCGAACCGGGCCGAACCCCCCTGGAAGTACTCGCTGATCGAACCCCAATTCGCGCAAGAATTACAGCGCGACTGGGGACGATGTTTCCCGCAGGAATGTCTCCTTAATCACCGCTATCATTGGCCGCTCAAGACGCTCGCTTGCTAGCACTTCGCCAACTGGCAGAAAATGTCTAGCAGCGGTAGCGACTATTCAACTCTTCTCCCTCCAGCCCCGTGCAAGGCAGCGACTGTGCGTTGCGTTGCTGTGTTGGTATCGGATCGCGTGTCGGAAAAACTTTTGCGCCTTTTCTAAATAGGCAATTTCCTAGGACTTTGACGATTGCTTAAGAAGTTTGGCAATTCCGCTTATATGTCGAGGTCGAGTTTACCGATTCCGTAAGTTATGCGGCCAGATCTGCGTCGAGGCTTCTGATAGCATCCGCCTCGCGCACAAACGTTTTGCATGACGCATCCGTCAACAAGAGGAAGCTTACCGTGCCCAAATCCAACTCCCTCGGAGCGACCCTTCTTCGCCACCCTGTAATTTGGGGCGGTCTGGGATCGGTCGCCTTTTATGCGGTCATCACCCAAGGATGGATTTCACACCCTCTGGTTACACGCTATTGCGCCAGCCATCCGATTGAATACATCGCGGTCACGCTCTTCTTTGCCGGCATTGCTGCGCTGTTGTTCAAATCGTTCGACGTGGCGGTGCAACTCGGCAGCCTGGGGTCTGTCACGCTCGGAGAGCCGCCTGTCGGTAGCCAAGCAATCGACGAGATTCCGCGTTTGCAGGCGTCGTTGGCCAAAGCCGCGGCCGGACCAGACGACGGTTATCTCGTTCGCCGGCTTCACGAAGCGCTCCAATACATTCAGCGCAAGGGCTCGGCCGATTCGCTCGACGAACATTTGCGTTTCGCCGCCGACGTCGACTTGGGACGCATGCACTCGAGCTACGCCCTGATCCGCATCATCATTTGGGCCATCCCTATTCTCGGCTTCCTCGGCACGGTTATCGGCATCACTCTGGCCCTCGCGAAGCTGGGCGTGGAAGAAGATGTGGCAAACTCGCTGCCGCTCATGATTTCCGGACTCTACGTCGCATTCGATACGACCGCGCTGGCGCTGGCCTTGTCGATGGTCTTGATGTTCGGCCAATTTTTTGTTGATCGCTTTGAAACTCGCTTGCTGGCCGCCGTCGACGATCGCACGTCGGCCGAACTCGTCGGACGGTTCGAAGAGTATGGCGCGGCGAGCGATCCTCAATTGGCATCGATTCGACGCATGTCGGAATCGGTTGTTGAATCGACTCGATCGCTCGTGCGGCAGCAGGCGGAAATCTGGAAGTCGTCGATCAACGAAACCCATCTGAACTGGAGTCGGGCGACACAGTCCACGGGAAAGCAACTGGAAGAGACGCTTTCTCGGTCGCTATCGGCCAGCCTGGATCGGCATGCCGCCCAAATCGCCGAGTCTCAGCGGCAATTCGCTCTCCGCCAAGAGCAGTCGCTTGCGGCTCACGCCACCAAACTGGACGAGGCGCGCAAAAAGGCCGAAGCTGCAGAGCAAAAGCGATGGAGCGAAATCGCGTCCACGCTCGAGGCAAGCGTCCAGGCCCTCCATGCGCAACAGTCGGCACTGGGTCGACAGGGCGACATGCTGATGAAGGTCGTCGACGCGACAGGCAACGTGCGGCAGCTTGAGTCGGCGCTGAACGACAATCTTGCAGCGCTGGCGGGGTCCCGGAATTTCGAGGAAACCGTGATGAGCCTCGCCGCCGCAATCCAGTTGCTCACAACTCGGCTCAACGGCGTCGGGTCGCCCAATGCGCGTGTCGAGCTCAATCCTCCAGCGGCGAGAAACAACGCGGCATGAGACGAATCGCCCGACAAGCCGATGCCAACGGGATTTCGCTGTTCCCATTCCTAGCAGTGCTTCTCTGCACCATGGGCGCATTGCTAGTGATTCTGGTCGTGATCGCCGAACAAGCCCGGGCCAATGCGGCCCGCGAAGCCCAACAGCTCGATGCGCCGACGGCCGAAGAACTCCAAGCCAACGAGGACTTGAAATGGCAAATCGAACAGTTCGCCCAGGCGCGCCAGACGACGGCGCAGCAGCTCGAGCGCAGCCGACACGAACTAAGCCACCTCGAAGACCACATTTTGCGGCTGCGCGGGCAGGTCGAAGAATTGCGAGCGGCGGCCGCCGCACTCGAAGCCAACGGTCAGCAGTCGCAACAACAGCGCGCCATGGCCGAGGCGGAAATCGAGATCATCGAAGCGGAGATTGAGCGCACGAAGGATGAGTTAGCCCAGGTGCGTCGCGAGAATCTCGACCGGCCGAAGTCATACGCCATCATTCCTTATGAAGGTCCCAATCAAACCCAACGCCGCCCGATCTATATTGAATGCCGCGCGGATTCGGTCGTGCTGCAACCCGAGGGAACCGTGCTGCGCCGCGAAGACTTTGAGGGCCCGCTCGGTCCGGGCAACCCGCTGGCCTCGGCTTTGCGCGTGACCAGCGAACATCTGCGCCGGGCAGATCCGCGCGCGGGTGATCCCTATCCGTTGCTGCTCGTAAGGCCGGATGGCATCATGGCCTACTACCGCGTGCGCGAGGCGATCGAATCGTGGGGCCCTGACTTCGGTTACGAGTTGATCGACGGCGAATGGAATCTCGAATTGCCGACTGCCGATCCCTATCTGGCAGGTGCTCAGCAACAGGCCGTCGAGGCTGGGCGGCAACTTCAGCAACGACTCGTAGCGGCGGCGCCGAGCCAGTATGCGAAGCGGCCCCAATACCGAGCCAGCCCGTCGGGGCGAGGTTTTGTGCGCGAGGATGATTTCCAGCGGCTGGGCGGTGGAACCTCGTACGGCAACGGCGCTTCGTCTGTGGCCGGTTCATTCGGCGAAACTTCCTCGAACGGTGCGGGCGAGCAGGCGTTCGGCGGCCCCCGTTCTGCCTTGTCTGGTGCAGCCCAAGGGCAGAGTTCGCACGCTTCGCAACAGGCTGCTCAGACAACCGGTCCAGGGCGTACTTCGGTTCCGGGGCATGCATCCGGAAATACCGACGGCGTAGCTGGTGGCACTCAAGCGGCCGGTTCCACACAAGGGGGCGGGGGTGTTGGCTCGCCAGGCGAAAACGCCGCCAACAGCGCGCCGACATCGCTTGCATCTCGTCGCGGGCGCGATTGGGCGTTGCAAGATCGGTCGCCAAAGAGCACACCGGTTACGCGTCCAATTCGAATCGCCGTTCGCAGTGATTGGCTTGCCGTTATCAACAAGCAAGGCACGTTGCTAACCAAACCGATCGCCTTGCCGGGCGGCGTGGAAGCATCTGTGGACGAGTTCGTCGCCACGATTTGGGCGCATACCGAGTCGTGGGGAATCGCCGGATCAGGCCTTTATTGGCGACCAGTGCTCGTGCTCGATGTCGACCCGGCCGCGATCCAGCAAGCTCGTGAACTACAGATCTTGTTGGAGAACAGCGGTATGGATATTCAACCCGACGGAGTTGCTTCGCCATGAGACGCACCGGTTCCACGGCCATCGATGAACCCGGCCAGGACTCGTTTCTCGATGTCGTCGCCAACATGGTTGGAATTCTCATCATCTTGGTGATGGTCGTGGGTGTTCGCGCTGGCGACACGCCCGACGTGCCTGCTTCGATCTCTGCTCCCGAGCATCAGCAGCACCAATTGGAGCGCGAAGCGATTTCACTTCGCTCGGATGTCGCGGAACTCGACCTGAAGTCGACGGAAATACGCCGCACGATCGAGCAGCGCCGATCGGACCGCGATTTGTTGGCTACCATCATCGAAAAGATCCGGCAGGACCTGGAAGCGCAGCGCGGCCAACTCGACACGGCCGGCCAAGCCCGCTACGAACTGGCGGTTCGTTTGGAACGCTCCCGGCGCGAACTCGCGGATCTCGACTCGGCCCGCGCCGCCGAACAAGCGCGGCCCAGCGAAAAGGTGATCGTGCAAAGCCTGCCCACGCCGATTAGCAAGACGGTGCACGGCGATGAATTGCACTTGCGCTTGCAGGGCGATCGCGTTGCCGTGGTGCCGATGGAAGAGCTGATCCGCGAGTTCCGCACCGATGCGGAAAACAACTTGTGGAAGCTCAAAGACCAAGACGAAATCCTCGAAACGGTTGGTCCCATCGCCGGATTTCGCATGCGGTATCTATTGGGCCGATTCGACGTTTCCGGGCAACAGGCTCTTGAAGGAGCGCGTGTCGCCTCGGTCGTACAATTAGTCCGCTTCGAGATCCTGCCGGTCGCCGAAGAGACGGGCGAACCTATCGATTTGGCGCTGAGCGAATCGTCGCAACTTCGCGAGGAACTTCGTTCGCTCAACCCGCGTCGCACAACGATTACCGTTTGGACCTATCCAGACAGTTTCTCGACCTTCCGCCGTCTCAAAGCCGAGCTTTACGCGTTGGGCTACGCAACAGCCGCGCGCCCCTTGCCCATTGGCCAGCCAATCTCCGGTTCACCGGAAGGAAGCCGATCAGCGGCGCAGTAGCTACTTTCTCCCCCAACAAAAAACCCGCGGCGATTCCGATCGCCACGGGTTTTGGGTTATGAAGATCCGAGCCGGT
>JAGQOS010000132.1 GCA_020427265.1 Planctomycetales bacterium | reverse complement strand
CCGCGATCGCTCGTTCGACCGCTCCCGAAAACTCCTGCCGTTCCTGCGGACTGCCGGACGAACGCCAGGGAGAATTCGGTTCGGTCAGCGCGAGTGTACGTTCAATTGCGAGGTTGCGCAGCGCCGTTCGATTGTCGGGAAGCATGTCAGCCAGTTCCGAAAGTGCGGATTCGGATTCGGCCCATTCCATGTTTTCCAGATGTCCGATTCCCCGCCGGTGCAGATAACCGGTTCGCCGATATTCGTCGGCAGTGAGCTGCCCGGACGGCATCGGATCGGAAGAGGTCTGTGCAGGGGGATCGTTGGCCTGATCGTTGCCGGTTGGATCTGTGTCCGCATCTTGCCGACAGCCGCAAAACAGAATTGCAGGTGCGAGCAGAATGACGGGGGCAGTTCGTAACATACATCAGGCCGATTGCGAGAATGGAAAATCGTCATTAACGTAGCAATACTGGTTCCGATTTTCGATCACGTCGTTCAATCGCGGCGGCAAATGCATTTTCAGAAACGTGATCAGTGCGCGGGGCCTGGAATCCTGCGGGGAGTCCGTCAGTCGACACGAACGGCCCCGTGGATTTTCAGGTGATGAGCGCACATCATGCTTGTGACCGGGAGTGAGATTTCAATGGCCGGATCTAACCTTTCAATGTTCCGTCCGGGACTGTACGTGTTCCTGGTTGTCCTGCCCTTTCGTACCGTCACAGCCGCGCCCTCCGATTCCGAACGGACTTTTGATGTCGTGATTTATGGTGGAACATCGGCGGCCGTCACAGCCGCCGTCCAGGTTTCACGAATGGATCGATCGGTGGCAATCGTCTGTCCGGACGTCCACCCTGGCGGATTGTCCGCCAGCGGGCTTGGCTATACCGATACCGGCAACAAGTCCGTCATTGGGGGGCTGGCCAGAGAGTTCTATCACCGCGTCTGGCAGCACTATCAGGACGACAGCGCCTGGACATGGCAACCCCGGAGTGAGTATGGCAACAAAGGGCAGGGGACACCGGCGATGGACGGAAAACTTCGCACGATGTGGATTTTCGAACCGCACGTTGCCGAACAGGTATTCAACGACCTGATTGCGGAACACGATATTCCTGTCTTTCGCGACGAATGGCTCGATCGGGAATCCGGCGTCACGAAAGAAGGGCGTCGGATCACATCCATCCGAATGCTCAGCGGCATGACGATTCGCGGGACCGTATTCATCGATGCGACGTACGAAGGCGATTTGATGGCGGCGGCCGGTGTGGACTATCACGTCGGCCGCGAACCCAAATCACAGTACGGCGAGGAATGGAACGGGATTCAAACAGGAGTTCTTCATCACGGGCATCACTTCGGAGTTCTCCCGGATCCCGTCAGTCCGTACGTCATCCCGGGAGATCCTTCCAGCGGGTTGCTGCCGCGCATCAGCCCTGACCCGCCGGGGAACTACGGTGAAGGTGACAAACGCGTTCAGGCGTATTGTTATCGCATGTGCCTGACGAATGATGAGCGAAACCGTCGTTCCTTTCCGAAACCCGAAGGATATGACGCTCGACAGTATGAGCTGCTTCTTCGAGTGCTGAACGCCGGATGGCGTGAAGGATTTCAGAAGTTCGATCCAATTCCCAATCACAAGACGGATACCAACAATCATGGTCCGATGAGCACCGACAACATCGGCATGAATTACGAGTACCCGGAAGCTTCGTACGAAAAGCGGCGCGCCATCATTCGCGAGCACGAGATCTATCAACAGGGCTGGCTCTACTTCATCGCCAACGATCCGCGCGTGCCGAACGATGTGCAAGAAGAAATGCGGCGATGGGGGCTGCCCAAGGATGAGTTCACGGGCAACGGCCACTGGTCGCATCAGTTGTACATTCGCGAAGCCCGCCGCATGGTCGGCCAATACGTAATGACCGAAAACGAGTTACTCAAACGCCGCGACACGCCCGACTCGGTCGGCATGGGCTCGTATACGATGGACTCGCACAACGTGCAGCGTTACATCACGCCCGAGGGCTTCGTGCAGAACGAAGGCGACATCGGCGTTTCCACACGCGGACCGTACCAGATCGCTTACGGCTCGCTCATTCCCAAGCGAGGTCAGGCCACAAATCTGCTCGTGCCGGTCTGCGTTTCCAGTTCGCACATCGCCTTCGGGTCGATCCGCATGGAGCCGGTGTTCATGATTCTTGGCCAGTCGGCCGCTACGGCCGCCGTGCTGGCGATCGACGCCGGCCAGGCCGTGCAGGACGTGGACTACGACGCGCTGAGGAAACGCCTATTGGCCGACGGCCAGGTGCTCGACGCGCCGGCCGGCAGCGCGGCGAAGCCTGCCAAGTCGATTCGTGCGAAAGACCTGAAAGGCATCGTCGTCGACGACTCGCAGGCCAAAGCTACTGGGCTGTGGCAGCAAAGTGGCTCGGTCGGTCCGTTTGTCGGCCTCGGCTATTCGCACGACGGAAACGAAGGCAAAGGCAAAAGTGAAATGCGGTTCGACATCCCCATTCCTAAGTCCGGCCGCTACGAGGTGCGATTCGCCTACACGGCCAGCTCGAATCGCGCGAGCAACGTGCCGGTGATCGTCGAGCATGCAGGCGGCGTGGCCAGCAGCAAGATCGACGAGCGCGCGGCGCCGCCGATCGACGGGCTGTTCATCTCGCTGGGAACGTATTCATTCGATTCCGAATCCGGCGCCATGGTTACGGTTCACAACGACGCAACTAACGGCCACGTCATCGTCGACGCGGTGCAGTTGGTTCCGGCGCAATAGGTATGGCGTGGAAGTCCTTTGTCTCATTGCCGAACCTCCGATCCGAGTCAGCTTTCGCCAATTCGTTCTCACCATGATCGCCGCCGTCGCGCTGCTCGTGCTTGGCGCCTGGTTGCTGCACGATCCCACGGTCATCATCCAAGGCGACGCGATTCGAACCACACAGACCTACCGCATGCATTCGCATGCGCCCGAATTGCTCGGACCGAATCGATTGACCGTTACCGTCACTGGCGAGATCGATGGCACGGCCACGATTACGAGCCACAATGGCTTGGAAACGTTGAACATCGGCCCAGGCCCGATACGCGCGACAAATAGCTGGGAACACTACACCAACTCGGACACGATTACTTACCAACCGGCCGGCGTGACTAAGGGCCGGCTGCGCATCACGTGCTCGTTCGAGATGTAATCGAGCTGAACCGAGCACTCGCGCCTGAGCGCAGGCGGGACAGCTACTCGGCCGAGCGGCGCGCCTTGTGCTCGAAGCCGAACTGGCGATAGCGAACGTTGCGCGGGTCCATGGTATGGCCCCAACTCACCTCTTCGATCGTCACGCCGAAAGCGTCGGCGATCTTCTGGCGTTCCTGAGGGCTTGGGGTCCAGCGGCCCATGGCGATTGCTTCCACGCGTTCGTTGGTTAACCTCGCGCGCTCGGCGATATCTTCGATCGCCAGGCCGGCTTCGTCGAAAAGTTGATCTACGGTGCGCATCGCGCGATTCCTGAATGATACGATTCACTAACGACAGGACGCCGATCATAGCGAATCGGTCAAATCCGGGAAACCGCTACTGCGAGCGACCGCCTGCTGACGAGCGCTAGGCGATTCGCTGGGCGGCCGAGGCAAAGCGCTGCATCAACGCGCCGCTGGCGGCAAAATTCACGTGCAGCATGCTGCCGACGGCTTGACGGGCGAAGAACAGGCGTTGCACGTCGAACTGATCGCGAGGCGCGCCGTGGCTACGCAAAGTCCAATGCCGATTCGAATAGCCACGCAGCGCGAGCCCTGCAGCGCCGAGCCAGTGATCGGCCGGCATCGCCCATTCGCAGGGCCGGCTGGCCACAGGACGACGTCGCAGCCGAGCGTTGACATTAAACAGGCCGGCGCCGGCGAATGTGCGGCCATCGGGATACTCGATGCTATCGCACAGCAAGGCCATGCCACCCCCTTCGGCGTAGAGCCGGCCACCGCGTTCCACATGCCGGTGCAGCGCCATCTTCAGGCATTGATTGCCCGCGAAGCGCTCGACGTGCCGCTCGACCGGACCGCAGCCGAAGTAGACCAGATTGCAGTCGGCCGGCAAGGCGTCGTCGACCAACGGTGAAAAGTCGGTTACCCGGGCGCCTTGCAGCTCGAGCAAGTCGAGCACGGCGGGAAAATAGCAATGGACCGCTTCATCGTGCGCCAGCGCCACATGTAGGCCGGCAAGCTGATTGCCCACGCGAAAATAGTTCGGTTCTGCGGCTGCATAATTCTCCTGCGCAACGAGCCTCCAAAACCGATCTCTTCGAAACCGCGGCGCGAATCGATTGGCGAGCCGTTCCACGACCGCGCGGCTGGCGTTGCGGCAGTCGGTCGAACTGCGCCACACGCGGCCGAGCGATTCGAGCGGTGGCAGCGATCCAACGACCGGAACGCCGTAAAAGGCTTCGATCTGTGTTTCCACGGCCGGCAGCGCTTCGTCGCTAACGCCTTCGACCAGCACGCCTCGCGCGCTGGCCGGAATGTTCGGCAAGCAGCAACGACGTAACTGCTCGGCATCGACCAGGGCGATGACCGGAAGATTCAACCAGTCGGTCAACTCGTCGAACTGCCCGCCGCCAATGGGTGCTGCGCCGTCGTTACTGCGATGGCCAACGAGAACGGCCAGGTCGCTGGCCGCGCTGCCATGCTGAAAGTATTCGCGGCACAGCGTGGGCGACATCAGCCAGCTATCGAGGTAACGCAATGAGCGGCCGCTCACGGCCTGGCCAACACAATCGCAGGCGTGTAAGGCTCGGTCTAAGTAGAACAACTGGGTTTGAACCGCATCGCGACGCAGACATTCCACCAAAGCGCCTAGCAGCGGTGTAATTCCGGCGTCGGGCCGAGCGGTCGCAATCGCCACGCGAGCCAAGCGAGACATGCGGCGCCTTTGTGTCGAAGAGGTGGTACGAACGGCAGTGACAGGACTAGTGCATTGTTTGCCGTGCCTCGGCCAGAGTCAAGCGAACCGGCGTTGGCGACCCAAACGCGGCGCGCCGTCGGGGGGTGACCAAGCCGGATTGCTTGGCCACAGCGAACAGCATAGAATAGGATCCCAGTGGGCCATTTTTAGGGCGCGTCGCCGACGCCGCCTCGTTATGGGTTTATGGCAAATTCATCGAAGCAACTAAATCGCGAAGGGGAACGGCCTGATTTCGAAGCGTGTCAAGAGTTGCTCGGGTATCACTTCCATGATCTCGAGTTGCTCGAAGCGGCACTAACGCACGCCTCTGGCGCCCAGCATCGTCTCGTTTCCAATGAACGCTTGGAGTTCTTGGGCGATGCGATCCTCGGCGCCGTAGTCTGCGAAATTCTTTATCGGGAATACCCCAATTATCTCGAAGGCGATCTGACCAAAATCAAATCGGTCGTCGTCAGCCGGCAAACGTGCGCCAAGATCAGCCGCGCCATGGGGCTCGACCGATTTCTGATTCTCGGCAAGGGCATGGCTTCGGATCCGAAGCTGCCGCGGTCGCTGCTGGCCGATGTCTTCGAGTCGCTTGTGGCGGCCATCTACCTCGACGGTGGCGACGCGGCGGCACGCAAATTCATTACCGATCGCATCCGCGACGAAATCGACCTGGCGGTTTCCGGCGCCACGTTGAACAATTACAAGTCGCAGCTACAACAAGAAGTGCAGCGCACGGCTGGCTTGACGCCGACCTATCACCTGGTCGACGAAAAAGGGCCCGATCACAGCAAGAGCTTCATGGTCGCGGCGCGCGTGGGTGAGGTCGACTATCCACCGGCCTGGGGACGCAGTAAGAAAGAGGCGGAGCAGAACGCGGCGTTCAATGCGCTAAATCAGATGTCGGGCGGCGATCAAGCGGCAGGTAACGCGGGATAGAGCGAAGGAACGACGATGAGTGCACGTGCCGTGGCGTTACTTTCCGGCGGACTCGACAGCATATTGGCGATCCGCGTGCTGCAGCAGCAAGGGATTGAAACGGAAGCGATCAACTTTCAAACGATCTTTACCTGCTGCAAGGATACCGCCGCCCGCGCGGCTCGCGATCTGGGTGTGCGGCTGACCGTGCTCTCGCAACAAGACGACTACATCGACGTGATCCGCGCCCCGAAGCACGGCTACGGCAAAGGTGCGAATCCGTGTGTCGATTGCCGCATCTACATGTTCCGCATGGCCGCCAAGTATGCCGACGACATCGGCGCCGAGCTGATTGTTAGCGGCGAAGTCGCGGGCCAACGGCCCATGAGCCAAAAGAAGCGCGACCTACTATTGATCGAGCGGAATAGCGGGCTGGAAGGCCGCTTGCTGCGCCCCTTGTCGGCCAAGTTGTTGCCGCCAACGCGGGCCGAGTTGGAAGGACGCGTCGATCGCGAGAAGCTGTACGGCTTTTCGGGTCGCAGCCGCAAGGGACTCATTCGCCTGGCCCGCCAGTTGGGAATCGAGGAAATCCCCTCGCCTTCGACCGGGTGCGCGTTGACCGAACCGACCTTCGCCCCCAAGGTGCGCGACTTGATTCGACTCGACAGCGCCAGCCAACGCTGGGACTTTGAGTTGCTACGCGTCGGGCGCCACCTGCGCATGCGCCGCGATCTGAAAGCGGTCGTGGGACGACGCGAGCAGGAGAACGCCATGCTCGAAGCGATGTACGCCGCCGCCGATAGTCGGGCGACTGGAATGTTGCGACCCAACGGCTTCGCCGGCGCAACCATCTTGCTGATCGGAGCGATCGATGACGACGCGCTGGCAACCGCCGCAGCCCTGGTGCTGCGCTACGGCCGTCACGAAGGCTCAGGTGAAGCGGAAGTCGTCCTATCTCGCCCCGGCGAAGTCGACACGCTGCTCGCGGCATATGAGCAGGACGAAGCGCGGGCCCTAGCGACACTCTGAGAACGTGTTTCGAACCGGTTTCGCAGGGAACTACCGCCTGGTGTCACACGTCGAGAGCCGCTTCGCCGACATACATTTCGAGCACTTGGCTCTGCACTTTGATCGCGCGGACAAGCACCCAGATTTGGTCTTGTGAAAATGCGCGGGGGTCGGAGCTGGCGAGTTGTTCGAGCTCGTCGGTCATGGCGGCATGCTGATCGGTAGCGTGTTGCAGCCGCAGGCTGGTTTTTTTCCAGGCCTCGTCGAGTTGGGCCGGGTCGGCCAGCGCGGTCAGGTCGTCGTTCTGTGTGGAGAGCAGCAGGCACAGTCGGGCGACTTCCTGTGGCGTGGCGTCCGGATATTTGGCTTCGATCTGTTGTGCGAGTTGTTGGCACTTCATCTGGCGAACTCCCTAGCTGCGTGGTGCGAATCAACAAGTTGCGAATGCTTGTCGCGCTGATCTTGGGCTCGGCCGGCGCGAAGCGTCGGCCCCGAATTCCGAAGAATTCTCGTCGTAGAGACCCGGGGCGGTTTCCACGAAGCCTTGAGGGAGAAAGGTTCAGGCGAAAAGGAACCAGATCGCATGACCCGACGAGGGCTTCGACCGTGGCTCTGCAAAAGTTTAGGTTAATTTTCAGCCCGGGCAAATTTTCGCTAAATCGTTGTGTCGCAAGACGTTGCCGAATCCGGCGACGGCCAGCGCCGAACCTGTCGCCGGGTATTTCTTTCTTGCCCTGGCGAATCGCCACATTTTTGCCAAGATGATCGCTGCCGGAGAACGACGGCAGATCCCGCGAATTCCTCGGACCTTCGAGACCAAACGATGCCGGAACTGGGTGTAAACATCGACCATGTTGCCACCGTGCGCCAAGCGCGGCGCACGAATGAGCCCGATCCCGTGTGGGCGGCTGTCCAGGCAGAGCTGGGCGGCGCCGACACGATTACACTTCATTTGCGCGAGGACCGCCGGCATATCCAGGATCGCGACTTACGCGTGATGCGCGAAACGGTCACGGTGAAAATGAACCTGGAACTTGCCTGCGAAGAGAGCGTGCTGGCCGTGGCGTGCGACACGCGGCCCGACCAGGTAACGCTCGTGCCCGAGCGACGCGAAGAAGTGACGACCGAAGGAGGGCTCGATATCATCTCTCAGCGCGACCGTGTCGCGCGGGCGATCGAACGGTTGCGCGAGAGCGCCATCGATGTGAGCCTGTTTCTCGACCCCGATCCGGGGCAAATCGAGGCGGCTTTCGACTTGGGGGTTCGCGCGGTCGAACTGCACACGGGCAAATACTGCAACGCGGCGGGCGGCGCGGAACGCGAGGCGGAGTTGAACGTACTGCGTCAGGCGGGCCGACAGATCGTCGACCTGGGCTTGGGGCTGCATGCCGGTCACGGGCTGACGTATCGCAACGTGCGTCCGATCGCCGCCATCGACCGGATGCACGAATTGAACATCGGCCATAGTATCGTGGCCCGCGCGATCATGATCGGCATGCAACAGGCCGTGTCCGAAATGAAGCAGCTCATTGCAAGCTGACGAACGTTTCTTTATCATGCGCTCTTTTTCCGCAGGAGAGCACAGGAAGTCGCCATGACCAAGGGTGAAGCATTCGCCGGATTGTCGGTCGCTACAACCACGCCATTTCGCGACGGAGAAGTCGACTACGCCGCGCTCCGCGCTCAGGTGGAATTCCAAATCGAAGCCGGCACCACGTGCCTGGTGCCTTCGGGAACGACCGGCGAATCGCCCACGCTCACACACGATGAACACGAGCGCGTGATTTCGGCCGTCATCGAGGCCGTGGCGGGGCGGGCCAAAGTGATGGCCGGCACCGGATCGAACAGCACGGCCGAGGCGTTGCCGAGTACGCGCTGGGCGGCCAAAGAAGGCGCCGACGCGGCGCTGCTCGTAGCGCCATATTACAACAAGCCAACGCAACAGGGCTTCTACGAGCATTTCAAATGCCTGGCCGAGCAAATCGAGCTGCCGCTTTGCGTGTACAACATTCCAGGCCGCACCGGCAAGAACATCGAGCCCGAGACCATCTTCCGCTTGGCCGAGTTGGAAAACATTACGATGGTCAAGGAGGCCACCGGCTCGCTCGACCAGGCTTCCGAAATCTTGGCGACCACGAACCTGACCGTGCTCAGCGGTGACGACAGCCTGACCTTGCCGATGATGGCCGTGGGCGCCCAGGGTGTGATTTCCGTGGCTGGCAACATCGTTCCGAAAGATGTGATCGCCATGGTCGACGCTTTTCAAAACCGGCGCATCGACGAGGCCTTGGCATGGCACCAAAAGCTCTTCCCGCTATGCCGCGACATGCTCGGCCTGTCGACCAACCCGATCCCCATCAAAGCGGCCATGAAAATGCTCGGGCGCGATACCGGTGAACTCCGTTTGCCGCTCACGCCGCTGAGCGAAAGCGAAGAAGCCAAACTGCACCGCACGCTTACCGCTTACGGTTTGCTGTAGTTTCCATCGCGATCCCCCGGCGTTCTTGCCTGCCCGGCCCGGCTTACGCGGCCGTATCACATTCTCGTTCCTCAAAACTCGACATGGCGCCCCGGTTCGCAGGCGGTTTCCGCCACGCAACGGAACCGACCGTCTAGCGCGTACTTCAAATCCTTATTCCCGGCGTCGGCCGGCGGCATCTTCGCAACGAGGCAGCGTTCTCGATTTGCTTGACAGGCGCATTGCGGCCAGACAGAATCGAAGGGCAACAAACTCGGGAGGCAGGCAACTGATCGCCAGGCACTCTGTAAGCGGCGCGAGTGTGGCTTGGTTCATGGATTGAGCGACGATCGAATCGTCTTTCATCGACTCACTTTCCATGAATGGCAGGGGATCTTTAGAACGACTCACGCTGGACCAGTGGCAGGCCTACGTCGAAGGCCACGGCGAAGCGACGATCTTCCATACGCGCGCCTGGCTCGACTTGCTGGTCGAGCAGTACCGATTTCCCCTGCACTTACTCGCGCTCAAGAATTCCGGAGAAGTGGTCGCGGCCGCACCCTTCTTGGAAACCCATCGCCTGTTCGGTCCGCGAAAGCTTGTGTCGCTTCCATTCTCCGACTCGATTCAGCTATTGAGCGCGTCGCCGTCGGCCGCGAAGGCGTTCCGAGAACGACTCGCAGGTGAGCACATCGCCGGAATCGAAGCCATCGTGATGCGCACCGACAAACCGATCGAACCACCCCGCGCGCCGGCGCCCTGGGTGCGGCATCGGGTCGAACTTGCACGACCGGTGGCGGAGATCCAAGCGGCGTTTCACCGCTCCGTACACACCAACGTGCGCAAGGCCCGACGACGGGGACTGTCGGTCGCGTTCCGCAAAGACGCCGACGCGATGGGCATTTTCTATCGACTGCAATTGCTAACGCGCCGACGTCTGGGTGTGCCGAATCAGCCACGTCGTTTCTTTCAGCGTTTCTACGACGCCTTGATTGCAACGGGTCCCGGGCGAGTCGCCATTGTCAGCCGATCCGGCCAACCGGTCGCCGCGGGCGTGCTTCTCTCGTTCAACGGAACGACCGTTTACAAGTACGCTGCAGCGGATCCAAGGACCTTCGGCGACCGGCCGACCGACTTGCTTGCTGCAACGGCGATCGACAGCGCTACCGGCGCAGGCGAGCACACGTTCGACTTTGGAATCACGCGCGCCGATCAGGCCGGCTTGTTGCGGTTCAAAGACAAGTTTGCGACAACGCGGGTCGATGTCTTCAACGAAGCGATCTTGGGAACGCCGGAACCGCTGACCGAATTATCGCCTTCCATGTCCGTACTGTCTTTTGCGATTCGGCACTCCCCCATGCTCATCTGCCAAATGGTCGGCGACCTGTTCTACCGATTTAGCCCCTAACTTGTATCGCCCGTCGAAGACATGAATGACAACGAAGCCAACTTGAACAACGATCCGGCCGGAGCGCGGGCGATTCGCTTCGCAGTCGCCAAACGTCTGGCGCTGCTCGCGGGAGCGATCGTCGTCGCCTGCCTGCTGGCCGAAGTCTTGCTGAGAGTGTTCGTCGAGCAGGAGACGAAAAGGCTGGCCGTTTACGACGTCGAGTTGGGCTGGCGCGGCCGCCCGAACGGGACAGGCATCTACGTC